>JADMIG010000010.1 GCA_015478725.1 Chloroflexota bacterium
CACCAGCCGCTCTCGTGCTCGAATGTGCCCACCGGGCGTTGGAAGTTCGGGCTAGACTGGCCGAAGGCTGCGGAACGACGGCGCTGGTTCGGCAGCGCTCAACGTCCCTGGCACTCTGTATCCTCTTGCTGCCGCACTCAGCGGGGGCTGACGGCACTCGCGGTCTCATGCGAGCGCAGCGCCGCGTCGAAGACCCGATGCGCGGACAGGGCTTCCTCGACCGTCGCGGTTCCGAACCGGTCGCCAAGCGCGCCGGCACGCTCGGCGAGGAAGGTCGCCCACATCTGCAGGATCGCGTCGAGGAAGCCGAACTCGAAGATGGCGCCGGTGAACGTCGGCCAGACCGACCGGTAGCCTGGCTGCACCGTCTCCCACACCTGCTCCCCGTCGGCGACCCGGAAGCGCTCGACGATCGTGGATGTGCGCGTGCTGAAGCGCACACCGCCGTCCATGCCAAGCGCCTCGAACCACCATGTGTTGCCCTGTCCCGGCGCGATGCGCTTGGTCTCCCACAGCATCGGAAACGTCCGGCCGTCCGAGCGCGTGGGCTCGGCCACGCGCATTGCGAGCAGCGCGTTGTCCCATGTGTCACACGGAACAAGGAGGCCATCCGGGCCGGGCCGCTTCGGCACAACATTGTCGAGTATGGCGTAGACGCTCGCCGGCTCCCACCCCAGCCGGAGCGGTAAGTGCGCCACGTGCATCCCGAGGTCACCCATCACGCCGATTCGCCCGCACGTGGAGGCCCGGCGCTTCCAGTTGATCGGCTTGGCGCGGTCGAGGTCCGAGGAGTGGCTCAGGCCTGAGCGCACCTCGATCACCTCTCCGAGCCGTCCCGACCGCACCAGCTCCCATGCGGCGAGCGCCCCCGGGTAGAACGGCAACTCGCTGGAAACGCGTACGAACACTCCGGCACGCCGCACCGCCTCGGCGATCCGCTCGGCGGCCGCCAGGTCGATGCCGAAGGGCTTCTCGCCGAGGAAGTCCTTGCCGGCTTCGGCGGCCCCGATGTACACCTCTTCGTGCACGTCATGCGGGACCGCGAGGTAGAGAAGGTCGATCTCGGGGTCGTCGGCGAGCCGGCGCCAGTCGTCGGTCGAGATCCGCACGGTGCCCAACCGGTCGAACCAGCCGCGCGCAGCTGGCACGGGGTCGGCCACCGCGGTCACGACCGGCCGTACCGGGTGATCGACGAGCGAGATCCAACGCTCGGCAGCGGCGGCGAACTCGCGCCCCATGAGACCGGCACCGACGATGCCGATCCGCACCGGCGGCGCGGCCGCCGTCATGCGCCCGTTCCCTCGCCCACGATCGCGAGTGCGTCGGCGACGGTGGCGTTTTCGTGGAGCATCGACATGAGGGCGTGCGTCATCCGGTCCGGGTGCGGGTGCTGGATGATGTTGCGCCCGTAGACGATACCCCGGGCGCCCTGAGCGAGCACGGCGGCGGTCCGCTCGAAAAGCTCCTGATCGGAGACGCGCCCACCACCGCGGACAAGGACCGGCAGGTCGCCCGCGATCTCCACGACTCGGTGGTAGTCGTCGATGTCATCGGTCGGGTCGGCCTTGATGATGTCGGCGCCGAGTTCCACGGCCTGGCGCACGAGTGGGACGATCTGCTCAACATCGCCGTTGACGCCGTACCCGCCTGCATCCACCTCTCGCATGACGAGCGGTTCCACCATGAGCGGCATGCCGTACCGGTCGCAGTCCGCCCGCGCTGCGAGCACGTTCGCGATGCACGCTTCCCGGATCTCCGGTCGGCCCGGCAGATCGAACAGGTTCACGACGACGCAGGCGGCGTCGAGGCGGACGCCGGTCAGCGCCGGCTCGGGGATCATCCGGCTGAACATCCGGTCCGGCAGCACCTGTCCGTAGACGTTCGCCACGTCGGTGCGCAGAACGAGGGCCGGCCGGGTGCGGCCGCCGGCCGACTGCAGGAGCCGCGCCGAGCCCGGCGTGAGCTGGATGGCGTCCGGAGCGGCGTCGACGAGGCGGCGCATGGCCGAAGGAAGATCCTCGATGCCGGCGAGAAACCTGCCCTCGCCGAAGAAACCGTGGTCGATGGCGATGTCGAGGCAGCGCCCCGACCGCTCGTCGAACAACCGGCGCATCCGGTACTCGATCCCTGTCATCGGGGCTCCTGTCTTCTCCGTCGCGCCCGGTGGTGCACTGCCGCCGGACGCCCGCAGGATGGGGTTCCAACACGTTCGCCGAGAATTGACCGGCCGGCGTCGCGACGGTACCTTCAGGCTGCGGTGATATCGTTGTCAACCCACTGACCCGGAGGCTGCGGTGCTTGTGCTCGGCGCCAACCTCGCCGTGGACCGCACACTGCGGCTGTCCCGACTGGTGCCCGGCCAGGTGATCCGGCCGCGGGAGGCAGTGGCGACGGCGGGAGGCAAGGCGGTCAACGTCGTCCGGGCCGCCCGCGCCCACGGCATCCGCGCGGTCCTCATCGCCAACTTGCCCGGAAGCGCTGGGAGGCTTCTCGCCGAGCTTCTGGACGACGAGGGCCACGAGTTGCGACCGATCATCACAACCGGTGAGGCCCGCGCCGCAATCATCCTCATTGAGGACAGCGGACGGACCACTGTCCTCAACGAACCCGGCCCGGCGCTGACCCAGGACGACGCCACCCGACTTCTCGTCGCCGTCCGCGACGAGCTTGGGCCTGGCCGTCACCGGGTCGTGGTCGCCACGGGCAGCCTGCCGCCGGGTGCGCCTGTGGATCTCTACCGGCAGGTGCTCGATCTGGCCCACGCGGCCGGATCCCTGTGCATCGTGGACGCGGCTGGGGGGGCGCTCGCGGCCACGCTGCCCCACGGCCCCGACGTCGTGTCACCAAACCTCGCCGAGGCCGAGACACTGCTGTTCGGGGTGGACGGCGAAGATGTCGCGGTGGAGGGCGACGATGTCTGCGCCCGGGCGACTGCGGCGGCGGCGAAGCTGGTCGCTGCCGGGGCGCGTGCCTCGCTCGTCAGCGTCGGGCGCCACGGCGTAGCCGGGCACGACGAAGCGGGTGGGTTCTGGATCGACGCGCCTGCCGTCGCCGTGCGCAACGCGATCGGTGCCGGCGACTCGCTCGTGGCCGGTCTCAGTGCCGTACTCGAGCACGGCGGATTGCTCCGCGACGCTGCCGCGGTCGGCGTCGCCACGGCGAGCGCCTCGGTCGCTCACGACCTCGCTGGCGGGGTGGATCCGGTCTTGCTCGGCGAGCTCCTGAAGACGGTCCGGGTGGGTGCAGCGTGACCGGTCGGCAACGCGCCAGTCACGAGAAGAGTCCCGATCGCAAGCGGCGCATCGTGCCGGGCCTCGTGGGCGGCGACGGCCTGCTCGTCGGGGTCGACGTGGGAACCACGCGCGTCAAGGCGATCGCCGTGGACCTCGAGGGCGTCGTGCGCGCCGAGGCGCAGCACCCGATGCCCTGGCAGCACGATGGGAACCGTGCCTGGATTGACCCCTCGGCGATCGCACAGCTGGCCATCACCGTTGCAGCCGAGGCTGTCACCAACGCCACTACGGCCTCCGATGATGACCAGCTGGTGCTAGGCGTCGGGGTGACGAGCATGGCCGAGACCGGCGTCCTGGTCGACGGGTCCGACGTGCCCCTCGCGCCTGCCATCGCGTGGCACGATCCGCGGGGGGACGTGGAGACCGTGCGGCGTGAACTCGGCACGGAGCGATTCCAGTCGACGACGGGCATGACGCTCGGTCCACTTCCCTCGCTGGTCAAGCTGGTCTGGCTACGGCGGGAGATGCCCGAGACTGTACGCGCGGTGCGCTTCTATGCCGTGGCCGAGTGGGTCGTCCGCAGCCTTGGCGGCGAGCCGCTCGCGGAGCTGTCGCTGGCCAGCCGCACCGGCATGCTCGAGATCGCTGGCGCGCGTCCCTGGGACGAGGCGTTCGCCCTGCTTGGCTCGCCGTCGCTGATCCCCCAGCCGATGATCGCGGGCACCCCGGCTGGGACCGTGAGCGGCCCCGACGTCCCGCCCTCGCTGCGGGGCGCCGTCCTCACGGTTGCCGGCCACGACCACCAGGCCGCTGCCTACGGAGCCGGTGCGGTCGCCGACGGCGCGCTGTTCGACTCGATGGGCTCGGCCGAGGCGCTCGTGCGCACGGTCGGGGCTCCGCTGGCGCCCGAGCGAATCCACCGCCTCGCCGGCCACGGGATCACCGTCGGATGGGGAGTCGTCGAGGATCACCTCTGCATCCTCTGCGGGATCGCGACCGGTCTCACGCTCGAGCGTGTCAGCCTGATGGTCGGCGCCACGACCCGTGAGGAGCGCCGGTTGCTTGGCGAGACCGCCGCGGCGCTGCCGGCCCGCGTACCCGGCCTCCGGCTTCGCGAGCCCAGGTTTGACGGAGTCGCGGTCGAGGGGATCACGGACAGCGTGAGTCCGGCCGCCCTGTGGCGGGCCGCTGTGGAGGACATGATCGAGCTCGCCGATCACCAACTCGCGCTCGTTGGGTCCGAGGCCGGCCCCTACACGGACGTCGTCGCCGGCGGTGGGTGGTTCAACAACCCGGCTGTCTGTGCAGCGAAGCAGCGCCAGTTCCCGCACCTGCGCACCACGGACCTGACTGAACCCGGCGCCTACGGTGCCGCACTCATGGCGGCGCGGGCAGCCGGCTTCCTGAGGGACCACGCCGGGACCTGAGGCGCGAGACACCTCCGAGCCCGTGGCCCGCAGACGTCACGCCCGTGTCACCTCCTGCCAGGACCGACCTCGACCGTCGGTCGCCTCCGCGAGCCCCGCCATTCGCTCGACGGCGATCGTCTTGAGGAAGTGGCTCCGCTCCGCTCCAGGAAGGCCGACCGCCTCGCCCCACAAGGCGCGGCCGGCGATGAAGCCCGAGGCCCCGGCGTCCATCGCGGTGACGACGCGCTCGACGAACTTCTCGTATTCGATCCCGGCCGAGAGCAACGCCCAAGGCACCGAGCCGCAGACCCTGGTGATCTCGAGGCAGCCGGCGTCATCACCGGGCCACTCGAGCTTGAGCAAGTCGGGTCCCACCGTCGAGAGTAGCTCGGCAGAGCGCACGACGAGCTTCCGCTTCTGCTTGGCGGTCAGGGGTCCTTCGCCCGGCAACGCCGCGACGAGCGGCTCGATCACCGATGGCATCCCGTGCTGGCGGCACGCATCCACCACCGCCCGGACCGCGTCGAGGGCTTCCTGGGCCAGGTCGGGCTCACCCTCGCGGGGAGGACGGTCCGGGCGCCAGCGAACGAGGAACTTCAGCGCTACGCCGCCCGCCGCCTCCACGAACGCGGGGCCACGGTCCGGGGAGAACTCGGTTCGGTACTCGCTGTTCCACGTTGGCTGCGGCGAACGCTCGCTCGAGATGAGAAGGCCGGCTCCGGACGCAAGTGCGCCCGCTTGTCTCACTGCGCCGACGCCGTACTCGACATCGAGGAGAACGCCCGAGGATCTCGGGGACAGCGCCCGGACGACGTCGACCTTGAAGGAGCTGAGGTCGTCGTCGGATGAGGGCATACCGACGGTGCCGAGCATCGAGCGCAGCGTGCCTCGTTGATCCATCGCGAGGATGGCAATTTTCCCCTCGTCGTTCGCGATCTGATCGAGGTTGAAGAACATGGTCGTCACCCATTCTGTTGCCTGCTGTCGGCCGGCGACGGTCCACGCGGACCGAACGTCCATCTGGATCTTGGGCGGCACTCCTCGCCGAGCTGGACCGCACCGCAGGCGTCGAATTCCAGGCCGAGGGTCGTGCGTATCCGTGGAAAACTGGCGGTGCTTCCGGTCAGTCCACTAGCGTGACAGCGTTGTCATCGATGCTAACGGTACGAGAGCCTTTGTCAAGTTGCGTGCAGGTTCTGTGCAGGTTCCTGGCCGTCCACAAGGCGTATTCCAGGTTCTTGACAACGATACCAACCAAGGGGTAGCGTCGGCACCGCGTCGAGCCGCCCATCGCTGTCGAGATCATCCCGATGGAAGCGAGATCATCCTGTGAGACCCGTGCACCTGGCCGCCAACCAGCCGCGCCAGTTCTACCGCGGGGGCACGGCGATCGCCGAGTTCCGCTCGTTCGACGAGGGCGTCAACGTGCAGCAGGGCCCGGAAGACTGGGTCGGTTCCACGGTCACGCGGTCCGGCACCAATGAGGGCCTCAGCCGGCTCCCTGGTGGCGGCCTCCTGCGCGACGCGATCGCTGCCGATCCCTGTGGCTACCTGGGTCCCGCCCACGTCGAGGCCTACGGCGACGACCCGTCGCTTTTGGTGAAGCTCCTCGATGCCGGCGAGCGCCTGCCCGTCCACTGCCACCCCAGCCGCGAGTTCGCCCAGATGCACCTCGGCAGTCGCCACGGCAAGACGGAGGCCTGGATCGTCATCGGAACGGTCGGCTCATCGCCGACCGTGTACCTCGGGTTTTCCTCCGACGTCGGCCAGGTGGAGCTCGACTCGTGGCTCGCGGTCCAGAACTCCGAGGCGCTGCTCGGCCATCTCAACGCGATCCAGGTGAGGGCCGGCGACAGCGTGCTCGTCCCGGCCGGAACGCCGCACGCCATCGGCGAGGGTGTCTTCGTGGTCGAGCTGCAGGAGCCCACCGACTTCTCGGTGATCCTCGAGTGGAAGCGCTTCGGCCTCCCCGACATCGCCGGCGGTCAGATCGGGCTCCCTGCCGACCTCGCCATGCGCTGCCTCGACCGCACCGCGTGGCGGGCCGCGCGACGTGACGGATGCGTGACCCGGGCGGCGGCGAGCCGCGGTCTGCCGGGGTCGGCACCCGGCACGGCCCGCTTGCTGCCCGAAGCAGCAGATCCGTTCTTCCGGGCGGAGGAGGTCATCCTCGGCGCGGCGGCGCGATTGGACCCGTCCTTCGCCCTGCTCGTCGTCCTGGAGGGTGAGGGGCGCCTCGAGACCGAGAACGGGGACACGGTCGATCTGCGGACCGGTGGCACCGTTCTCGTCCCGTGGAACGCAGGGGCGACCACTATCGGCGGCTCCTGCCGTGTCGTCCGCTGCCTCCCTCCGCTCCCACCCAGCTGATCGGTGAACGCGATGGCCGAACCACTCCTGCAAGCCCGCGGCATCGTCAAGCACTACGGTCACGTCGAGGCTCTGCAGGGGGCCGATTTCGATGTCTACCCCGCCGAGATCGTCGCCCTCATCGGTGACAACGGCGCTGGCAAGAGCACGCTCGTGAGGATGCTGTCGGGCACCGAGCAGCCCGACGGCGGCGAGATCATTCTCGAGGGACGGGCCATCCAGATCGGCTCACCGGCTGTGGCGCAACAGCTTGGCATCGAGACGGTCTATCAGGACCTCGCCCTCGCCCCCGACCTCGACGGTGCGGCCAACCTGTACTTCGGCCGCGAGCTTGTTCGGTCGGGTCTGCTCGGCAAGCTGGGCTTCCTCGATGACAGGGCGATGCATGCCGGTGCCCGCAAGGTCTTTACCGAGCTGGGCGTCGACCTCCAGAACGCGTACAGCTCGGTGGCGAACCTCTCCGGAGGCCAGCGTCAGAGCGTTGCAGTGGCCCGGTCGGTTGCCTGGGCCAACAAGGTCGTGTTCCTCGACGAGCCGACCGCTGCGCTGGGCGCCGTACAGACCGCCCGCGTCCTCGACGTCATCCGGCGGATCCGGGACCGCGGCATCGCCACCGTCTTCGTCAGTCACAACATGCCCCAGGTCCTGCAGGTGGCCGACCGCGTCGAGGTGCTGCGACTCGGGCGCCGGGTGGCCCGGATGGATGCCGCCGGAACGACGGTCGAGCAGCTCGTTGCCGCGATGACCGGCGCTCTCGAGTCCCGGGAGGGCGCAGCGTGAATCGCACCATCGAAGAGCCGGACGCGTCGTCCCCGACGAACGGGCCTCAGGCACCGGTCAACGGGGCCGAGTCGACTGGACGTTCGGTCTGGCGACGACTGATGGGATCCAATACTGCCTGGATCTTCGTCGTCCTCCTCGTTCTCGTCGCCATCTTCAGCGCGATCAAGCCGGACAACTTCCCAACCGAGTTCAATATCCGGGCCATCGCGACCAACGCCTCGGTGCTCCTGATCATCGCCGTCGGCGAGACGTTCGTCATCACCACCGCGGGCATCGACCTGTCGGTGGGGTACGTGCTGCTGTTCTCCGGCGTGACGGCGGCCCAGGCGATGGCAGCCTTCGGCGACCCGACGAACAAGGGCTGGGACGTCATCCTGCTCGGTCTCCTCGTCGCGCTCGCCTCGGGACTCGCCTGGGGCATCCTCAACGGCGTCCTGGTCGCGAAGGCGAAGGTCCCCGCACTCATCGTCACCCTGGGCACGCTCGGCATGGCCTGGGGGTTGGCGCAGATCATCAGCAGCGGTCAGGACATCCGATACATCCCCCAGCAGATGGCAAACACCATCGGAAGCGGCCGGTTCTTCGCTCTGCCGTGGCTCGTGATCGTCGCGGCGCTGGTGGGGATCGCCGGCACCATCCTGCTGAACATGACGAAGTTCGGCCGGCACACCATTGGCATCGGCTCGAACCAGGAGGCTGCCAGGCGGGCCGGCATCAACGTCGAGCGGCACCTGATCAAGGTCTACGCGCTGAGCGGGCTGCTGGCGGGGCTCGGAGGCTTCCTGTCGCTGGCCTACTTCACGACGACGACGATCTCCGGCCACGCCAACGACAACCTGAACGCCATCGCCGCGGTCGTCATCGGCGGTACCAGCCTCTTCGGCGGGGTCGGCACCGTCATCGGCACCGCCATCGGCGTCTTCATCCCCGCGGTTCTTCAGAGCGGGTTCATCATCATCGGCACCCAGTCGTTCTGGCAGAACGTGGCCGTCGGCGCGGTCCTCATCGGGGCCGTGTTCGTCGACCAGCTGCGTCGCCGTTCGCGCGAACGGCCGTAGCACCAACCCACGTGCGCAAATAGCGCAGCAGTCCTTCGGGAACAGGCAGAGGAGGAGAAGTCATGCGTGCACCAGTAGCCGTAACGGCGGTCGCGGTCCTTGCTCTGGTGGCGAGCGCCTGCTCGTCGTCCGCAAGCAGCACGCCGAGCGCGGCGAGCAGCAGCACCCCGGCCGCAGGCAAGGCCTACAAGCTAACCCTGATCCAGGGCGTCAAGGGCGATCCGTTCTACGTGACCATGGGCTGCGGCGCCCAGGCTGAGGCGACCAAGGAAGGCGCCACGCTGACGATCACCGGTGGCGACAAGTGGGACGCCGCCGTCCAGACGGTGATCGTCGACTCGGTGACCGCGAGCAAGCCGGACGGCGTCATGATCGCGCCGAACGACGCCAAGGCCATGTTCGCCCCGCTCAAGGCCATGAACGACGCCGGCATCAAGGTGACCCTCGTCGACACCGGCCTCGAGGATCTCTCGTTCGCCCAGTCGTTCATCACTTCGAACAACCTGCAGGGTGGTCAGCTGGCCGCCAAGGCGCTCGCCAAGCTCATCGGCGACAAGGGCACCGTCCTGGTCGTCAACACCAATCCGGGCGTCACGACGGTCGACGCCCGCGTCAAGGGCTTCTACGACGAGCTGAAGAACCATCCGAACATCACGGCGCTCCCGGTCCAGTACGACCTGGACGACCCGACTGTGGCCACCACTATCACGACGTCCACCCTCGCTGCTCACCCCGACCTGGTCGGCATCTTCGCGACAAACGTGCAGACTGCCGAGGGCGTGGCCACAGGCCTGAAGCAGGCCGGCAACACCAGCGTCCAGGTGATCGCCTTTGACGCCGGACCCAAGCAGATCGCAGACCTCAAGAGCGGCATCGTGCAGGGTCTCATCGCCCAGGACCCGTACACCATCGGCGTGGACGGCGTTCAGCAGACGATCCTGGCGCTCAACGGCCAGCCGACGACGAAGTCTATCCAGACGGACCTCGCCGTCATCACCAAGGACAACATGAACGACCCGAGCGTCCAGAAGTTCTTCTACAAGAGCTCCTGCTGACCGACCGGAGCCGGCGTGGCCCGGACCCGGGCCACGCCGGCATTGCGCCCCGGTAGTCGCCGCCCATGCTGGCTGCTCGGTGGGCGAGTGGTCATACGAGCCTGGGAATGGTGCGGGTCACGTGCAGGATCGATTTCACGGATGGTAACGTTGTCAGAGATGTCAGGATCAACATCGGCACGGCCCATCGAGCCTGCGAATGCGCGGCGATGGAGTGCGCGCCATCCGACCATTGGTGACGTGGCGCGACTCGCACGCGTATCTGCCATCACCGCGTCCCGGGTGGTCAACGGAAGCGTGCATGTCCGGCCGGAGACCCGCTCGCGCGTGGTAGCCGCGATCGAGGAGCTCCACTACCGCCCGAACGAGCTTGCCCGAAACCTGAAGACGCGACGATCCCACGCAGTGGGTCTCTTGATTGACGTTTCCAACCCGTTCTATGCGGCTTGCGCCACCGGCGCGGAGAGTGTTCTTCGGGAACGGGGCTACGCCTTGATCCTTGCGTCTTCGCGGCCGAGCGCAGCCGAGGAGGAAGCGACGGTCGAACTATTGGGCAGCTACCAGGCCGACGGCCTCTTGATCGTCCCGACAGTAGGGTCGTATGAGTTCCTGGCTCGGCTACCGTCCGGTCAGCCTATCGTCGCTCTTGACCGTCCGTTCGATAGATTCGCTACCGATGTCGTTCTCGTCAAGAACTACGAGGGGGCACGCACAGCAGTAACGCATCTCCTCGGGCATGGCCGCGAGACGATCGCATTTGTCGGGGCAGACGAGACGGCATACACGACTCGGCTCCGCCTCGACGGGTACACCGATGCTGTCCGTGCTGCCGGCGTCCCGGACCTCATTCGGCTTGGTGCGATGGACGTCGCCGCGGCAGCATCAATCGCCCGAGAGCTCATTCACGGTGCGGATCGGCCGTCTGGGTTCTTCGCGATGAACAACCTGATCACGGTCGGGGTCCTTGAGGCGATAGCCGAGGCGGGTCTCCGGGTTCCGGACGACATCGCCGTGGTCGGCTTCGACGACGTCGTTCTGGCCGACGTTCTCCATCCGCGTCTGACAGTCGTCCGCCAGCCAGCCATGGAGATGGGGCGGCGCGCTGCCGAGCTCCTTCTGTCGCGGCTCTCCGGACACGAGCCAAGCCAACCCCAGACGATTCTCCTCGACGCGGAGCTCCTGATACGAGAGTCGTGCGGCTGCACCTCCGACCAGCAAGGCGGCGACACAACGAGAGGTGCGATATGAGAGCCAACGTGGCCACGGATCGGACGCTGGACATCCTGTGGATGGATCTCGACGAACGAGAGGCGGAACTTCGCCGGCTGGTCAAGGACGTTCTCGAGGAGAATCCTCCGCCGAGCAACCCGGACGCGGTCGTGGCCACCTACTTCCTCGCCCTTCGCTCGAAATCGCTCAAGCAGGCGGCAGAGGAGATCGCGTACCACGCGACAAGCGGGATCCACAACCCGCCTGCCGGCACCCTCCTGCAAGCATGCACGGGCTGGGCGGTCGGCACGATCCCGTTCGATTCCACCGGTCGGATCGGCCTACTGCACATGGCCTTTCCGGTCAAGATGCTCCTCCAGGCGGACGGTCATGTAACGAGCACCGACCTGCTTCACACGGTCGCGGCCGCGGTCATCTTTGACGTCTACGAGAACCAGGACGCTCGTCTCGTCGCTTTGACGATCCCATCCGAGGTCCTGCGGACCTTCCCCGGCCCAGCTCACGGGGTGGCAGGTTTCCGATCCCTTGTCAGCCTTCCCGCAGGCGCGCCTGCGTTCGGGACCATCCTCAAGCCGACGGCCGGGCTGACACCTGAGGATGTTGGCGCACTGGTCTCGCAGATAGCGGCGTCGTCGTTGTTGTCCTTCGTCAAGGAAGACGAGGACCTCTACCCGAACCTCCCGTACGCGCCGCTCCGACAAAGGACCCGGCGAGCAATGGAGGCGATCGAATCTGTCAGGTCCGAGCGGCCAGAATCCCTCCTGTTTGCACCGCATATCACAGGGTCGCCGGGGGAGCTGCTCGCGAACGTCGATGGCGCGCTCGAGGAAGGGGCTCGAGCCGTGATGTTCAGCGAAAGCTGGGCGCTGGGGGGCGTTCGACTCACTCGAGAACACACCCGACATCTGATTCGACCCCCTGCGATCTACGGACACAACGCAGGGATCGGCGTGCGCACGCGGGGGATCTGGCGCGAGGTCATCGACCTCCTTGCGCGACTCGACGGCATCGATTTCCGGCAGACGGCTCCGCTTTGCGCGGGTCCGCCATTCCTGCGTCCATATGGAGACGAATGGCGCGCGTCAGAATGGATTCTGGCGGCTCCACTCGCGGGGATACGGCCGACGGTCGTCGTCCGTGCCGGCGGGCTCGATCAAGGCAACATCGGTCCGAACCTGCGGGACGTTGAGGACCGCGGGATCGTCGACAACGTGCTGTTCCTCGCGGGCTCAGCCATCAACTCGATCAAGGACCGCACCGGACACCCGAGCCCAAGCTTGGGCGCCGAAGCGATGGTCGAGGCGATCGAGGTGCATCGATCAGGTGTGCTCCGGGACGTGTCTATCGATGATCACCCACGCGCGCTGCTCGGGGTCGCGCGCGGGCGTGGGGGCGGGCTGAGGGCGCTCGCTCAGGCCCTTCCGCAGCGCTACCCCGCCCTGCGCTGACGGATGACCAGGCGCTCGATCGACGTCCTCGGGCTTGGCGTCGTCGCGGTCGACGAGGTCCTGTACGTCGATGAGTACCCGGCCGCCGACCGAAAGGCGCCGGTTCGCGAGTGGATCCGTCGCTGCGGAGGGTTGACGGCGATCGCCCTCCAGGCGGCAGCTCAAATGGGCTCGCGGGTTGCGTACGCGGGTTGCCTCGGTACAGACCGGCTGTCACGAGATGCGATACGCCTGCTCCGTCAGGCAGGCGTCGGGACGGTACACCTCGTCATACGCCCAGAAGCCGGCCCGTATCACTCTGTCGTCCTGGTCGATCGAGCACGGAGTACGCGAAACATCTTCTTCGACTCGCGGGCGCCGGGCGGCGCCTATCCCACATCCCCTTCGGACGAGGTCATCAGATCCGCTCGGGTACTGCTCGTGGATGGTCACGGCCTGGAGGGAATGGTCCGGGCTGCATCAATCGCGCGCGACGATGGCGTCGCAGTCATCGGCGACCTGGAGAATCCTGAAGCACGCGGTGAAGCCGAGGCGCTCCTGCCGCTCGTCGACCATCTGGTCCTCTCCCTCGCGGTCGGCCAGCGTCTGACCGGAGAGACCGACCCTAACGTCGTCGCGCATGCCTTGTGGAGAGAGGGCCGTCACGCGGTCGTGCTTACGGACGGGGCGAACGGTACGTGGTTCATCTCGAGCGAACGTCAGGATCACCTGTCCCACCAGCCCGCATTTCCTGTCGACGCGGTCGACACAACGGGATGCGGAGACGTCTTTCACGGCGTATATGCACACGGCATCGCTCACGGATGGGGGATCGAAGACGCCATCCGCGCGGCGAGTGCGGCGGGTGCTGCCATGGCCGCTCGGAGCGGGACCGCTCACGTGCCGCCGAACCGCGAAATCGTAGAGCGAATGCTCTCCGCCCAGAACCTTGATGGTCGACGCGCAGTGAAGGTCGACGTGCAGCGTGGGTAGAGGGAATCGCCCGACATGATGGCGTTCGGCCATCGGTCTTCGTTTGCGATGCTAACGGTGATAGCCCGGCCGGTCGCTCACGAGCGGGCTGAAGCACGAGAGCTCAGACAGCCGAGATTCACCGCGCTTCAGGCGAGGGAGTGGTGAAAACGAAGATGCGCGTAGGCGTCCTGACAAGTGGTGGCGATGCACCGGGGATGAACGCGGTCGTCTACGGTGCGTACGAAGCGGCCGTCCGAAGATCGATCGCGATCATTGGAATCAATCTTGGCTTTGCTGGGTTGGTCGCAGGCAAGTACGTGGACCTGGGTGAGATTGGATTGGGTCTCGAGGTCATCGCTCGGGGCGGAACCCTTCTCGGCACGAGCCGGAGTCTCGACCTCCGCTCCGATGACGCGGCCGAAAGGTGCGTCGATGCGCTTGCCACTCTCGGGCTAGGAGGGCTCATCGTCATCGGAGGTACCGGGAGCTCGCGAGGAGTCGAGCGCCTGAGAGCCCGGACCGCGATCCCTATTGTGTTTGTGCCGGCGACGATCGACAACGATGTGGAAGGCTCCGACGAAACGATCGGGTTTGATAGCGCAGTGAACTACGGCGTCGCAGCTATCGACGATCTACGGGTGACGGCCGAGGCGCTTCCGCACCGTGCCTTCCTCGTCGAAGTCCTCGGCGCAGATATCGGGCGGCTTGCGGAAGCAATTCATGAGGCGGCCCCCGTCGACGCAGTCATGACGCCGGAGCACCCGCTCGATCTGGACGCGGTCGCCAGCGCGATGCGCGACGCGATGGACCGACACTACGCGATCGCGCTCATGACCGAGGGGTGTGGCGAAGCTGGCGAGATGGCACGCCGACTTGGCGAACTCATGGGTGCGCGCGTCCGCCCCTCGGTGCTCGGGCACAGCCAGCGCGGGTCACGGCCGTCGGCGCGAGACCGGCACCTTGGGTTGATGTGTGGCCGTGCGGCTATCGACATGCTCGCAACCGGAGCGGGCGGCGCCGTTCTCGTCTCCAAAGGAGTGCCATTGGTCCAGACCGTGGCACGGCGACCACGAGACCCGCGGGGGACACGGCCCAACCGGGTGAGCCAGAGTCTCGACTGAAGTCCGGGCGGTTTAGGTGGCGCCGGGACCGCAGCATCCACGCACCCTTGCGTGAAACGCTGCGTGCACGCAGGCCGATTCGGGAAGCCGGTTGCACAACGTCCCTGGGTGCGAAAACGGGCAGACGCGCGATCGGCTGACCACCTTCCGCCCGAACCGTCTCGTGCCCGACCGCCCGGGTCGCCCCATCCGTCACCTCCCCGGCCCCGACCGAGCCGGCCGTGACGAGGGCGGGAGCGATCGGGCTAGACTGGCCGAAGGTCGGGTCGGTCGATCTCGATCGCGGCAGAGGAGCCAGCCAGCAGTGATGGTGGATCCGAACGGTTCGTCGAGGTTTGACGCGATCGATGCGGCCGTCGAACGCGGGATCGATGAGGGTCTGGCGGACCTGCCGCCGGCGTTCGCGGAGCGTCTGGGCTCCGTGGCCATCGTCGTGGAGGACGAGCCGACGGTCTCCCAGCTGGCGAGCACCGGCGCCCAGGGCCTGTACGGGCTGTACCAGGGGGTGCCTCGGACCGCGTTCGCGGCGGACGGCGTCCCGATCCCGAGCAAGATCACCCTGTTCCGCGGGCCGCTGACGCGCTCCCACCCGGACCTGAACGACCTCCGCGCCGCGGTCATCGCGACCCTCCACCACGAGATCGCCCACCACTTCGGGATCTCCGACCGGCGGCTCGGTGAACTGCGGCGCGGCCGCTGAGGTATCGTCGGGCCATCGCGTCCCGTAGGCCGACCCGAGGAGATCGCCGTGTCTGAGACCCAGCCGACATCGTGGCGTTCCATCGTCTACGGGACACCGGTCACCTCGAGCGACGGCGGGCCCGTGGGCACGGTCCTCGAGGTGCTCGGGTCCGATGCCGACGACATATTCCACGGCCTCCGCGTGGCGCTGGCCGGTGGACATCGGGACGTGATGGTCTCCGTCGACGATCTCGCGACCCTGTCCGCGGACGTCGTGCGAACGAACCTCACGCGGTCCGAGCTCGAGGCACTCCCGTCGTATGACGATGAGGCGACGTACCACCTCGCCTCGGTCGGCTGGCTCCGCAAGCACATCGGCTGGCAGAGGGACTCGAAGAGCGACGAGGAGCCCGGCTGACCGGGCCTGAGAGGAGGCACGTGTCGATCGAGGAGAACAAGGCGTTGGTACGCCGGTTCATCGACGAGGTCTTCGTCGCGGGCTCCTTCGCAGCGGTCGATGAGCTCATGGTCGAGGACTTCATGCCCCACACGTGGGGATCGATGGGCTCGGGCCGGCAGGCCCTCAAGGATGCGATCACCCGCGTCTCGACTGGACTGACGGACACGAGCATGACGATCGAGGACATGATCGCCGAGGACGACCGGGTCGCCGTGCGGCTGACGTCCCGCGCGGTCCAGGTCGGCCCGTTCATGGGGCTGCCGCCGAGCGGCAAGGCGTACTCGATCGGCGAGATCCACATCTTTCGCCTCCGGGACGGCAGGGTCAGCGAGCACTGGCACGAGGCCGACTTCCTCGGCATGCTTCGCCAGCTTGGCGCGTTGCCTGAGCACTCCTGACTGGCCGGGAGTCCGCCGCTCCCGTCAGAGCGCCTGACTCCCCCCGACGACCTCGAAGGTGAGGCGCGCCCGGAGCCGGGCGAGGGCGGCGAGGACCGGCGCGCCGGCGACGACCACGAGGATCCCGTTGCCGACCGCGCGGAACGCGTCGTACGCGAACGAGGTCACGAGGTAGAACCGGCCGAACCGGGCGATCGTCTCGCCGAGCGGGGCGCCGGGCACCCAGCCGAGGTCCGGTGATCCCGCGAAGAACGTCCAGTCCCAGACGTCCATGAGCGCACCGAAGGCGAAGCCGGTGACCACCCCCACGGCGGCGAGGAGGACGAGGTCGCGACGGCTCGGCGCGGTCGTGAGGCGCCCGCCGACCACTCCCGCGGTGACGCCGACCC
Source organism: Chloroflexota bacterium (assembly GCA_015478725.1). Classification (NCBI taxonomy): domain Bacteria; kingdom Bacillati; phylum Chloroflexota; species Chloroflexota bacterium. The sequence continues at coordinate 16,590 of JADMIG010000010.1, forward strand.
ATCCCGCCGCGAACAGCTGGTACGGCAGCCACGGCCCGACGCCGCCGGTCGCGATCGCCGAGACGAGCATCGCGAGCGCGCCGGCCTCGAACCCGAAGGCCGGTCCGAACACGTAGCCGGCACACAGGATGAGGAAGAAGATCGGGCTGAATCCGCCGATCCCGGACACGAGGGCGAGCCGGAGCGCCGCGTCGATCGCGGCGATCGCCGCCAGGAGCGCGAGCGCCCGCACATCGAGCCGGCGGGCGCCGAGCTCGATGAGCAAGAGCCCGCCGAGGGCCCCGAGCGCGACGGCGATCGCCGGGCTGTCCGACGGCATTCCGGCGCCGGCGAACGGCCAGAGGAAGAGGGCGAGGCCGCCGAGGGAGAGGATCACGAGCGTCATCGGCGGACGAGGAGGCCGTGGCCGGGGGCCACGTCGTCGCGGCCAAGGACGTCGCCGCGCTCGAGGGCGCCGAGGCGTTCGAGGACGTCGCGGACCGCGACGGGACCGCCCGGGTAGAGCTGGCCGATCTGTGTCGTGTGGCGGCTCGGGGAGGAGAGGGAGCGGTCCGGCGGGCCGAGCTCCACGATGCGGCCGTCGGCGACCTCGACGACGCGGTCCGCGATCTCCGCGGCGAGATCGAGATCGTGGGTCGCCACGACCACCGAACCGCCGTCCGCCCGGAGTCGGGCGATGAGGCGGCCGATCGCGTCGCGGGCCGGCCGGTCCATCCCGCGCGTCGGCTCGTCGAGCAGGGCGAGCCGCGGCGAACCGGCGAGCACGGCCGCGATGGCGCCGCGCTGCCGCTCGCCGGCGCTCAGGTCGCGTGGGTAGCGCTCGGCGAGCCGGTCGAGGCCGAGGTCGGCGAGGATCGCCGTCGCCGGCTCGCGGCTCCCACTCCGCCTGAGCGTCAGCTCCACCTCGGCGCGGAGGGTCGGTCGATGGAGGAGGGACGTGGGGTCCTGGGGAACATACGCGGCGCGGCCCGCGGCTCGCTCGAGACGGCCGGCGAGCGGCGGGAGGAGACCGGCGAGTGTCCGCAGGATCGTCGTCTTGCCGCCCCCGTTCGGGCCGACGAGGACGACCACCTCGCCGCCGTGCCCGGCGAGATCGACCCGATCGAGGACGACCGTTCCGCGCGGGCCGAGGCTCGCCGCCGTGAGCGTCCAGGCAACCGGTCCGCCGGACGTCGAACCTCCGGTCGGGGCCGGGTCGGCGAGCCGCGGCGCTCGCGCTCGGGCGGCCTCCACGGTGAGCGGCAGCGGCGTCCAGCCGAGCCGGAGTCCGAGCTCGACGATCGGCGGCGGTGATGCGATCCGCCCCGACCCAGCCGCCGCCGCGGCGGACACGTGCTCGACCCGGCCATGATCCACGAGGAGGACCCCGGACGCCGCCGGCAGAAGGCGCTCGAGACGGTGCTCGGCCACGACGACGGCGAGACCGCCGGCCGCAAGCTCGATACAGGCCTCGACGACGGAGGCCGCCCCGGCCGCGTCGAGCTGCGAGGTGGGCTCGTCGAGGACGAGCAGTCCGGGTCGCGGGGCGAGGGCGGCGGCGAGGGCGACGCGCTGTCGCTCTCCGCCGGACAGCGTCGCGACCCGCCGGTCGCGGAGGTTGGGGATCGCAAGCCGCTCGAGCGACTCCTCCACCCGGGCGTGCATCTCGGGTGCTGCGACGCCGAGGTTCTCGAGGCTGAATGCGATCTCCCGCTCGACGGTTCCGTAGACGAACGACCGCTCCGGGTCCTGGAAGACGAAGCCGACGTGCGTCGCGAGGTGGCGTGTCGGGGTGACGATGACGTCGTGACCGGCCACCGTTGCCGTGCCGGCGATGCGGCCGCCGTGGAACTGCGGCACGAGTCCGTTGAGCAGGCGGAGGAGCGACGACTTGCCGCTTCCCGAGCCGCCGGCCACGATCGTCAGCCCGGCACCGATCTCGACGGATACGGCATCGAGGGCCGGATCGACGCTCCCGGGATACCAGTAGCTCAGATCGTCGAGGCGGACCATCGTCGACCGATGAGCGGGGCCGCGAGGAGGAGGATGGCGCCGATGAGGACGGGCTCGACCGCGGGTGCGACGAGCGTGGGATACGGCCGCCAGTCGAGCGACGCGCCGGCGATCCGCCCGACGATGAAGCAACCGGCCGCCGCGATCGCCGCGACGACGACGAGCGCGTCGCCCCGGTTCCAGCGGCCCGGCGCGTAGCGCGTCCGCGGTCCGCTCCCGAATGCGCGCGACTCCATCGCCTCGGCGAGGCCGAGCGAATCCTCGATCGCACCGAGCATCGTCGGGACGAGGATCTCCGCCCATGACCGGGGGCCGCGAGGTCGCCAGCCGCGCATCGTCTCGGCGTCGCGGATGGCGACCGCGCTCCGCCCGATCGCCGGGGCGAGGTTGAGGGCGGACGCGACGACGAGGGCGCTCCGCTCGAGGCCACGGGGCAGGGCGTCGACGAGCTCGTGGGTCTCGAGGACGAGCGAGATCGGCGCCACCGCGAAGACCGCCCCGGCGATCCCGAGTCCGGCGGCGAGGCCGTACGCCGCCGCCTCCAGCGTGATCGGACCGCCGAGGAGGGGCCAGTCGACCGGCATCTCGACGAGGACATGGGTCCCGGTGTGGCTGAGCGCGAGGTTGAGACCGACGGCGAGGACGCCGATGACGACGACGACGGTGATGAGGGGTCGGAGCGACCGTGACGGCGGGACGAGGGCGAGCAGGACGTCGACGCACACGAGCAGGAGCGTCGCGCGATAGACCGGGTCGTTCGTGGCGAGATCGACCGTGAGGGCAGCCGCGGACCAGACGACGACGACGCGCGCGTTCATCGACCGCTCGCCCCGCGGCGGCGTGCGAGCGCGATCCCGGCGACGACGAGGACCGTGAACGCCGCGACGGCGAGGGCGACTACGTCCCACGAGGGGCCATCGCCAGTCGCTCCGCTGCCGGCCCCGGACGATCCGGCGTCCAGCAGTGGCGCGCCCGCGATTCCCGCTCCGCTGTTCCCCGCGACTCCCGCCGAGTCGGTCGCTGCTCCGGGATCGCTCGCTGGCGACGTCGCGGGACCGGTCGCGGCGCCTGTCGTCGTCGCCGGGGTGACGGAAGCGGTCCGCGTCGGGCCCGCGACCCCGCCGGCCGCCGGGCGAGCGGTCGACGGGGCGACCGTCGCCGATGGCGCCGTGGTCGCGGGTGCCGATGTGAGCCGCGGCGGGGTCGGACCAGGCGTCGGGCCCGGCGTCGCGTCCGGACAGTGGCCGGGTGCGTCCGGCGGGGCGGCTGTCCCCGACTGCGGGTCATAGCGGAATCCCTCGGCGTCGCCATCGCGGAGACGCAGGCTGCTCACCCCCAGGCTCGAGAGGCTCCACGACGCCCCGCTCCGAGCCACGAAGATGGCCCAGTAGGAGCCCCCTGTCCCGAAGCAGCTCGAGGGGTACGTGGCCGGCTCGCCATCGAGCTGGCAGACGGCCTGACCGAACCCGCCGAATCCCTCCGTCGCGTATCCGATGCCGCTCGAGGCGAGGGCGTCGATCCCGGAGATCGCGTCGGTCGCGAAGCCGACGCAGGCGGTCACGATCGTCCCGTCGCCGTGCTCGACGACGATCGCGACCCGATGCGAAGCGCCGGCCGCGGCGCACGCCGGCGGTCCGGCGCCGACCGGTGCAACGACGCCGAGGCCCGCGACCGCGACCGCGACGAGGCAGCCGCCGAGCCGGCGTCCGAACCGGGTCATGCGCGGCGCGGTCGGCGGAGCGCGAGGATCGAGCCGAGGATGGCGGCGAGGATCGCGACGATCCACCCCGGTCCCGTGGTCGAGGTCGCCGGCGGCGCGACCGTCGAGGTGGGCGGCGGAGTCGATCCGCCGGGCGGAGTCACGGCCCCGGGGCAGGCCCGTCCCGGGACCGCGAGGCCGGACGTCCAGCGGTCCGTGCCAGGGAACGGCACCCGCTCGAGAGCCATCGGGACCTGGCTCGTGGTGAACGCGTCCGGTGCGGTGTTGCCGGGGAAGACGAAGCCGCCGTTCGTCGCCTGGTGGCGGACGATGTCGTCGAGCAGGGTGTGACCGCCGATCGTCCAGCTTGGGGCGGTCGGCGACTCGCGGAGCGCCGTGAGCGCCTCGAGGACGAGTGCGTCCGAATCCGGGTCGCTCGTCGCGCCCGGTCCAGCCCGGTAGGGGAACCCGCCGTCCGCACCCTGCTGGCGGTGGAGCCAGGCGAGTCCGGCCGCGACCCGACTGCGGTCGCCGACGGCGGCGAGCGCCATGAGCGCGATCGCCGTCGAATTCGTGTCACCGGCCGTCCCGTTGGCGACGGCCTGGTAGTTCCAGCTTCCGTCGGTGCCCTGGAGACCGTTCAGGTGGGCGACGGCGGCGGCCGGCACCGGTCGGCCGGTCCCGGTGAGGGTGAGGATCGCGAGCGACTGGCCGAATGTCGAACCGTCGCCGTACCTGCCGGTCGCCGGATCGTAGAAGCCGTCGAGTCGGCCGAAGAGGTCGCGACCACCGAACGTGCCCGGGTTCCAGCGTCCGGCCACGACGGCGAGGATGAGCTTCGCTGTGGATCCCGCGTCCGCCGTGACGTGGTCGACAGCCGAGGCGAGGTAGCTGTACGACGACCGTCCGCCGCATGTCCGAACAGTCGACGGGTCGTAGCCGGCGGCCGCCGCTCCGAGGAGGAGATCCTCCGTCGCGCCGGTCGAGCCGTCCAGCGAACCGTCACTCTTCAGCGCGCCCTCGAGATAGCGGAGCGCCGCTGTCGCGCGACTGCTGTACGTGGTGAGGCCCGCGCCGGCGGCGAAATGGCCCACCACGGGCAGCGGCGCCTGGGCGAGGCCCTGCGGCACCTCGCTCGTGGTGAACGTATCCGGGGCGGTCTTGCCGGGATAGTGGAAGCCGCCGCTCGCGGCGTCCTGGAAACGCAGGAGGTCGCCATACGGCGTGGCCGTCCCGACGGTCCAGGCCGGGCCGGCCGCGTCGGCTCCGAGCGCGGCGAGGGCCTCGAGGACGAGGGCGTCGGAGTCCGGATCGCTCACGGCACCGGCCCCACCCTGGTAGGGAAAGCCGCCGTCCGGCTGCTGGACGCTGTGGAGGTAGCCCGTGGCGGCGGTGAGGGGGGCAGAGGTCGCCACGCGACCACCGGCCACGAGGGCCATGATCGCCACGGCGGTCGAATTCGAGTCGCCGCCGAGCGGGGCGTCCCTGAAGCCGGTGTAGTTCCAGCTGCCGTCGCCATCCTGGGCCGCGACGAGCGCATCCAGCGCTCGGGTCGGGAGCGGCACGTCCGGCGCCGCCGCGCCCGCGAGGGCGAGGATCGCGAGTGCCTGGGTGAACGTCGACCCGTCGCCGAAGTGGCCGCTCGTGGCGTCGTATGCCGCGCCGAGGCGGGCGACGAGGTCGAGGCCGCCGAAGGTCCGCGGGTCGCGTCCGCCGGCGATGAGGGCGAGGATGAGCTTGGCCGTCCCGCCGGCGTCGGCCGTGGCGGCGGGGAGCCTGGTCGCGAGGTAGTCGAACGGCGTCTTCCCAGCGGTCGACGTGAGGGTCGCCGGATCGTAGCCGCTGGCGGCCGCGCCGAGGACGAGGTCCTCCGTCTCGCCGATCGAACCGTCGAGAGAGCCGTCGGCCGCCTGGTGGGCCGCGAGGTAGCTGACGGCCCGCGATCCGGGGTCGACCTGGGCCCGGGTGGCCGGGGCGAAGACGAAGACGGCGAGGAGAGCGGAAGTGGCCAGTATCGCGCTGGCCCTGCCCGTTCGGGCACGCATGAGCGGTCCTCCAGCGGCGGTGCGATCCACCTGCCGATGGGGGGCCCTGCCACGGGAGCCTCCCTTCGCCGATCCGCGCAGGCGGGGGGAATCAGGCCGCCATGGACCGGGTCTCCTGACTCGCGGATCGACGCTTCGGGCCGCCTTCCCGGGTGGATGAGACCCAGTGGCAGATGGCCGGTCGCTCCCCGCTCACAGTTGCGCGACAGTGCCGGATTCGCACCGGCTTCCCCGTCTCCGAGCGGCTCTTCGGTTGTCCGCGGATGATAGTCCGCGGCGAGGCGCGGTGTTGTGCGCCGACGGGACGCTCAGGCCCCGGCGAGTCGGCGGAGCACGGTCGGCAGGATGCCGCCGCCCCGGAAATATTCGACATCGATGTCGCCGTCGAGCCGCGCGATGGCGGTGAAGCGGCGCTCTTCCCCGTCGTCGGAGCGGGTCGCGACCTCGACCCGCTCGCGGGGGCCGATCTGGTCGAGACCCTCGATCGTGTAGCGTTCGCGCCCGCTCAGTCGCAGCGAGGCGGCGCTCTCGCCGGGCTCGAACTGCAGCGGCAGGACGCCCATCCCGACGAGATTCGAGCGGTGGATCCGCTCGTAGCTCTCGGCGAGCACCGCCCTGATGCCGAGGAGGGCGGTACCCTTCGCCGCCCAGTCGCGCGATGAGCCGGAGCCGTACTCCCTGCCGGCGATGACGAGCAGCGGCGTTCCCTCGTCCCGATAGCGCATGGCGGTCTCGTAGATCGTCCCGGGTGTGTCGTCCGGGAGGTGGACCGTGAACGGCCCCTCACGCCCGCCGGCCAGCGCGTTCCGAAGGCGGATGTTCGCGAACGTCCCCCGGATCATGACCTCGTGATGGCCGCGCCGGGCGCCGTAGGAGTTGAAGTCGAGCGGCCCGACGCCGTGCTCCTGGAGCCACCTCCCGGCGGGGGACGACGGGGCGATCGAGCCCGCCGGGCTGATGTGATCCGTGGTCACCGAATCGCCGAGTACCGCGAGGACCCGCCCATTCTCGATGTCGGCGACCGGCGCCGGTGTCGCCGCCAGGCCATCGAAGAACGGCGAGCGGGCGATGTACGTCGAGGCGGGGTCCCAGTCGTACCGCGAGCCGGCCGGGATCGGCAGCGCCCGCCAGCGGTCGTCGCCGTCGAAGACGGTCGCGTAGGTCCGTTCGAAGAGGGCCGGATCGATCGCCGTCCGGATGACCTCGCGGATCTCGGTCGCCGACGGCCACAGGTCGGCGAGGAAGACGGGCCGTCCGTCGCGATCGATGCCGAGCGGCTCGCTCGTGAGGTCGATGTCCACCCTGCCGGCGAGCGCGAAGGCGACGACGAGCGGCGGAGACGCGAGGTACGACGCTCGGGCGAGGGGATGGATCCGCCCCTCGAAGTTCCGGTTGCCGGAGAGGACGGCGGCGACGACGAGGTCGTGTCCCTCGATCGCCCGGGCGACGGCCTCCTCGAGCGGCCCGGAGTTGCCGATGCACGTCGTGCAGCCGTAACCGGTGAGCCCGAACCCGAGGGCCTCGAGCGACGTCATGAGCCCGGCGGCCTCGAGATACGCGGTCACCGCCTTCGATCCGGGCGCGAGCGAGGTCTTCACGACGGGGCTGACCGAGAGCCCGCGCGCGACGGCGTTCCGGGCGAGGAGGGCGGCACCCACCATGACCGTCGGGTTCGAGGTGTTCGTGCACGAGGTGATCGCGGCGATGGCGACCGAGCCGGCCCGCACGACCGCGGACCGTCCGCCGATCTCGATGGCGACCGCCCCATTCTCCGTCGAGCCGGTGAGGCCGCCCTCGTCGGCGAGGCGCGACTGGTCGGCCGTGCTCTCCGCGGTCGGTGCGGCCGACGGAAACGCCGCCCGGAAGTTCGCCGGCAGGTCGGCGAGGACGACCCGGTCCTGCGGCCGACGTGGTCCCGCCACGGACGGGACGATGGACGACAGGTCGAGCTCGACGACGTCGTCGAAGTCCGGTCCGGGGCCCGGCTCCCGCCACAGCCCCTGGCGCCTGGCGTAGCGCTCGACGAGATCGACGAGCGCGGCCGGGCGGCCGGTGAGGCGGAGGTAGGCGAGCGTCTCCTCGTCGATCGGGAAGAGGGTCGCGGTGGCCCCGAATTCGGGACTCATGTTCGCGATCGTCGCCCGGTCGGCCAGGCCCAGGCCGGCGAGCCCGTCGCCGGCGAACTCGACGAACGCGCCGACCACGCCGAACGCCCGCAGCTGCTCCGTCACGACGAGGACGAGGTCGGTCGCCGTGGAGCCGCTCGGGAGCTCGCCGCGCAGTCGGACGCCGACGATCCGCGGCATCGGCTGGTACAGCGGCTGGCCGAGGAGCACGGCCTCGGCCTCGATCCCGCCGACGCCGTAGCCGAGGACGCCGAGGCCGTTGATCATCGTCGTGTGCGAGTCCGTCCCGACGAGCGTGTCCGGGAAGGCCACGCCGTCGCGGGTCGTGACGACGGAGGCGAGGTACTCGAGGTTCACCTGGTGGACGATGCCGGTGCCCGGCGGCACGACGCGGAGGCCGCGGAACGCCGTCTGGGCCCACCGGAGGAACTGGTACCGCTCGGTGTTCCGCTCATACTCGCGAGCGACGTTGAAGAGGAACGCGGCCGGCGTGCCGTACGCATCCACCTGGACGGAATGATCGATGACGAGATCGGCCGGGACGAGCGGGTCGACCCGGGTGGGATCCCCGCCCAGGGCGGCCATGGCATCCCGCATGACCGCCAGGTCCACGACGGCCGGAACGCCGGTGAAGTCCTGGAGGATGACCCGCGACGGCATGAACGGGATCTCGGCCTCGGCTGCGCGGCCCGGCTTCCAGGCCACGAGGGTCGCGACGTCCGCTTCACGGACGATGCCGCCGCCGGCGTGGCGGAGGAGGTTCTCGAGGAGGATTCGCCAGGTCACGGGCGCCCGCCCGAGCTCGACGCCGAGCTCGAGGCCCGAGCGCTCAATCGCATCGAGGGCGAAGATGTCCGGCCACCCGGCACCGAGACTCGTCCGTGCCCCGAATGGGTCCGTGCCTGCCACCGCGTCCATCCCTCGCTGAGTACACTCGTGGAGTGGAACAGTATCGCGCGAACCGGCCCGGACGTCGCCGGAGGACCCGGTGAGGGCCTGGCGCGAGGAACGGCCGCGCGGACCGGGCGGCCACGTCGACCCGGAGGTGCTCGCGGACATCGAGGCGGCCGGCATCGACCTCGATCCGGCGACCCCGGCGGACCGCCGTGAGCGGGTCGACGGCCCCGATCATCCGCCCGGCCTCGACGTCGTCCACGCCCATCCGCACCAGCACGCGGAACCCGGCCAGCCGCCGCTCATCGGGATCGTCGGCGCCGGTGCGGTCGGCACGGCGCTCGGCGTGGCGCTCACCCGGGCAGGCTGGCCGATCGCCGCCGTCGCGAGTCGCGATCCGGCACGGCGCGAGCGATTCCGGTCCCTCGTCGGTGGGACCCGCGCCTTCGCCGAGGCGACCGCGCTGCTCGACGAGGTCGAGCTCGTCGTCGTCGCCGTGCCGGACGACGCGATCGCGTCCGTCGCCGGGACGATCCAGCTGTACAGCGGGCAGGCGATCGTCCACACGAGTGGCCTTCTCGGCGCCGAGGTGCTCGCTCCGACAATGGCGGCCGGGACACAGATCGGCGCGTTCCACCCGCTCGTCGCCTTCGCCGATCTCGAGCGGGCCGTCGAGGGGCTCCACGGTGCGACGATCGCGATCGAGGGCGACGATCAGCTCGGCGACCTGCTCGCCCGGATGGCGGAGGCGATCGGCGGCGTGCCCGTCCGGCTGGCGCCCGGCTCGAAGGCGGCGTACCACGCCGCCGCGGTCCTCGCGGCTGGAGGCGTCGTCGCGCTCCTCGACGCGATCGCCGAGCTCGGTCGGGTCGCCGGCCTCGATGAGCCCGCGGCCCTCGCCGTCTACTCGCCGCTCATCCTCCAGACGCTCGGCAACGCCTCGGCCGTCGGCATCCGGGCGGCGCTCACGGGCCCCATGACCCGAGGCGACGTCGGAACCCTGCGGGCGCACCTCGCGGAGCTGCGACTGGACGCGCCGGGTGTCCTCGAGGTGTATCTCGCCCTGGCCCGCCGCGAGGTCGCGCTCGCCGAAGACCGTGGCGCCCTCGCACCGGACGTCGCGGCGCGGCTCCGGGCGTCACTTGCAAACCCGGCCTGACAGGATAGGATTGCCGCCATGCAGCACAGCATCGCCGCGAAGTACACGGCACGACCCGCGGCGAGCTTCGTCCGTCCCTCCGCGCGCGTCCGCGAACGGCAGCTCGGCCTCCGCGCCCGCGGGACGTTCCAGCCCGCGTCGCCGTGGCCGACCGTCCTCCGGCGCACGGACCTTCCGCCCCTCGTCCGGTTGCGGGCGAGTTGGCGGGCGGTGCGTCCGGCACGCTCGAGCCGGGCATCCAGCGGCCGGCTCGCTCCGGTCGCCCGGATGTCGTGGGCGAGGTCCGACCGCCCGGGTGCCGGCCGGCGCAGGGGCGCGGCCGCGGCTCCGTGGCTCGGCTGAGGACCGCCACCGCCACCTCCGCCGGCGGCATCGTCATCTCGTACGAGTCGGGACGCCCGAGCTTCGTCGCGGGCCGCCGGCGACGCGACCGCGATGTGGTCACCTGGACGCTTCCCAAGGGCACCCCGAAAGCCGGTGAGACGACGGAGGAGACGGCCCTCCGGGAGGTGACCGAGGAGACCGGGCTGGCCGTCAGGATCACGGCGCCGTTCGAATCGATCGCCTACACGTTCGTCCAGCACGGAACGCGGATCCAGAAGACGGTCCACTACTTCCTCATGGAGCCGACCGGGGGCGATCTCGCTGACCACGATCACGAATTCGACGAGGTCCGCTGGGTGCCGTTCACGGACGCGCACGGTCTGCTCACGTTCGAGACCGAACGTGAACTCGTCGGGCGGGCCGCGGCAGGCATCGCCGCGGTGGATCCAGCCACGACGACCGGCCCCGCCGGATCGGGCGGCGAGCGATGACCGTCGACCCCCGCCCGTGACGGACGCCGCAGAGTCGTCGCCGCGACCGACGCCGCTCGCCGACCGGCACGCTGCCCTCGGGGCGAAGCTCATCGAATTCAGCGGCTGGCTCATGCCGGTCCAGTACCGCGGCATCATCGAGGAGCATCGCGCGGTCCGCGAACGGGCCGGCGTCTTCGACCTCTCGCACATGGGCGAGCTGTTCATCGAGGGTCCGGAGGCCGGTGCCGGCCTCGCAGCCGCGCTCGTGAGCGACCCGCCGAGCCTCGCCGAAGGCCGGGCCCACTATTCGATGATCTGCGCCGAGGACGGCGGGATCCTCGACGATCTGATCGTCTACCGCCTCGCCGACGAACGCTTCCTCGTGGTCGCCAACGCGGGCAACGCGCAGCTCGTGAGTGACGCCCTCGCCGAGCGGCTCGAGGGATTCCGGGCGGTCCTCGACGATCGCTCACTGGCGACCGCACTGTGTGCGATCCAGGGTCCGCTCGCGGCGGCCATCCTCCAGCCGTTGACCGACGTCGACGTCGCTGCGCTGCGCTACTACGCGATCGCCGAAGGCGCGGTCGCCGGCATCCCGTCCCTCGTCGCGCGCACCGGATACACCGGCGAGGACGGTTTCGAGGTCTTCGTCGACGCGGCTCGCGGCGGCGAGTTGTGGGACGCTCTCCTCTCCGCCGGGGAGCCACGAGGCGCGATGCCCGTCGGACTCGGGGCCCGCGACACCCTTCGCCTCGAGGCGGGCATGCCGCTCTACGGGAACGATCTCGACCGCTCCACGAACCCGTACGAGGCGAACCTCGGCCGCGTGGTCCGGCTCGGGAAGCCCGCTGACTTCGTGGGTCGGGCGGCGCTCGAACGCGTGGCGGGCGAGGGCCCCGGGCGGCTGCTCGTCGGCCTCGTCGTCCGCGGCCGGGGCATCGCCCGGCACGGCTACCCGGTGGTCGCCGGGGACCGCCCGAGTGGGGTCGTCACGAGCGGCACCCAGTCTCCGACCCTCGGCCTGCCGATCGCGATGGCCTACGTCGCGCCGGGCGACGCGCGACCGGGTACGATGCTCGGCGTCGAGATCCGCGAGCGAGCCGTCGAGGCGGAGGTCGTCCCGCTGCCGTTCTATCGACGGGCCCGCTGACGAGATCGGAGCCGTCCGCGAGTCCGGCCGGACGGACACCACGAACCATGACGGTGCGACCCAGGAGAGGGTCCACGGTCCAAGGAGCCGCGGTGTGACCGTGGCGAGGAGGGTTTCCCGCGCGATGGTCCCGCCGGATCTCCGCTACACGAAGGACCATGAGTGGGTCCGCCTCGCCGGCGACGAGGCGATCGTCGGCATCACCGCCTTCGCCGCCGGGCAGCTTGGTGACATCGTCTTCGTCGAGCTGCCGGACGCCGGCCGGGTCCTCGAGCAGTTCGCGACCTTCGGGGTCGTCGAGTCCGTGAAGGCCGTGAGCGACCTGTTCGCGCCGATCGGCGGGGAGGTCCTCGAGACGAACGGAGCGCTGGCCGCCCGCCCTGAGCTGGTGAACGAGGAGCCGTACGGCGGCGGCTGGATGCTCCGCGTCCGGGTCGCCGATCGACGCCAGTTCGACGAGCTGCTCGAACCGGCCGCGTACGACGCGCTCGTCGCCGGCTGACCGCCGCGATGCCGTACGGACCGCACACCGCCGAGGCCCGCGAACGGATGCTCCGGACCATCGGCGTCCCGGACGTCGAGGCCCTCTTCGCCGACATCCCGGGCGAGCTGCGGGCAAGCGCGCTCCGCCTTCCCGGGCCCGTCCCGGAGCTCGAGCTCGCGGCCCGGCTCGAGGCCCTCGCGGCGCGAAACCGGACGGATCTCGCCTCGTTCCTCGGCGCGGGCGTCTACCGCCACTGGACGCCGCCGGCAGTGGATCAGCTCCTCCTCCGCGGCGAGTGGTACACGGCATACACCCCGTACCAGCCGGAGGTGAGCCAGGGGACGCTCCAGTCGATCTACGAGTACGAGTCACTCCTCGCCGAGCTGACCGGCCTCGACGTCGTGTCCGCCTCGCACTATGACGGCGCTGCCGCCACGGCGGAGGCGGCCCTCATGGCGTGTCGCCAGACGCGCCGCGAACGGGTCCTCGTCTCGCGCGGTGTCCATCGCCACTACCGCGAGACACTCGCGACGTACTTCGGCGGTGGCGGCCTCCTTGCCGAGGAGATCCCGCTCGTCGTGGGCGGTCCGGATGCCGGCACGACGGATCTCGTCGCGCTCGAGCGCCGGCTCGCCGATGGGGACCGCCCGGTCGCCGCTGTCGTGGCGGCCCAGCCGAACGTCCTCGGCCTCCTCGAGCCGATGGCCGAGATCGGCCGGCTCGCCCACACCGCCGGCGCGCTCTTCGTCGCCGTCGTGGAGCCGGTGAGCCTCGCTGTCCTCGCGCCGCCCGGGTCCTACGGCGCCGACATCGCGGCCGGCGAGGGTCAGCCGCTCGGGATCGCGCCGCAGTATGGCGGGCCGTACCTCGGGATCCTCGCCACGTCGGACGCGCTCGTCCGCCAGATCCCCGGCCGCCTCGTGGGGATGACCACGGACCTCGACGGCCGGCGCGCGTTCGTCATGACCATGCGCGCTCGCGAGCAGGACATCCGCCGCGACCGGGCGGCGAGCAACATCTGCACGAACCAGGCGCTCCTCGCCCTGGCGGCGTCCATCTACCTCGCCACGATCGGGCCGCACGGGCTGCGCGACGTCGCTGCCGGCGGCGCGGCCCGCGCGACCGCCCTCGAGACCGCCCTGTCCGCAGCCGGCGCGCCACGGCTCCATCCGGGTCCGTACCTCAACGAGTTCGCGATCCGGGTCCCGGACGCGCCGGATGTCCATCGCCGGCTCCTCGACCGGGGGATCCTCGCCGGCGTCCCGCTCGCCGACCTGGAACCGGACGACGCCGACCTCGAGGACGGGCTCCTCGTCTGCGCGACAGAGGTGACGACGGAGGCGGAGATCGAGCGCTTCGCCGCTGCGCTCCGGATCGAGCTCGCCGCGGCCCGCTCCCGCGAGACGGCGGCCGTCCGATGAGCGTCACCGGCGAGCGCCTCCAGCCGACGCTCTTCGAGCGATCCAGACCCGGGCGCGGCGGCGGGAAGATCCCGCATCCGCCGGCGGATGCCCTCGATCGGATCCCGGCGGCGGCGCGCCGAACGCGGCCACCCGCGCTCCCCGAGCTCAACGAGCCGGACGTCGTCCGCCACTACGTCAACCTCAGCCAGCTCAACTACGCGGTCGACACGGGTTTCTACCCGCTCGGGTCGTGCACCATGAAGTTCAACCCGAAGCTCAACGAGTGGGCCGCACGACTGCCCGGCTTCGCGAACCTGCACCCGCTCGTCCCGGATGCCCTCGCCCAGGGGACGCTCGATCTCCTGTGGAGCCTCGAGGGGTCGCTCGCCGAGATCGGCGGGATGGACGCGGTGACCCTCCAGCCCGCCGCCGGTGCCCAGGGCGAGCTGACCGGGATCCTCATGATCCGGGCCTACCATCGGGCCCGCGGCGACACCGATCGCTCGGAGGTCCTCGTCCCGGATAGTTCGCACGGAACGAACCCGGCGACCGCGTCCATGGCCGGCTTCCGGACCGTGACGATCCCCTCCGCGGCGGACGGCGGCGTCGATCTCGACGCGTTCCGGGCGGCGCTCGGACCGCGGACGGCGGCGGTCATGATCACGAATCCGTCGACCCTCGGCCTCTTCGAGCGACGGATCGGTGAGCTCCTCCGGGAGGTCCACGCCGTGGGGGCCCTCGCCTACATGGACGGTGCGAACCTCAACGCGATCCTCGGCCGGTTCAAGCCAGGCGAGGCGGGATTCGACGTCATGCATTTCAACGTCCACAAGACGTTCAGCACGCCGCATGGAGGTGGCGGTCCGGGCGCCGGTCCCGTCGGCGTGCGGGCGACGCTCGCTCCCTTCCTGCCCGGGCCCCGCGTCCTTCGCGAGGCGGACGGGACGTTCCGGCTCGAGCGGCCGGGTGAGCGACCCACGAGCATCGGCCGCCTCCGCAGCTTCGTCGGCAACACCGGCGTCCTCGTCCGGGCCTGGACGTACATCGCGGCGCATGGGGCGAGCGGCCTGCGGGAGGTGAGCGACGACGCCGTCCTCGCCGCCAACTACCTGAAGGCGCGGCTCGCGGGGGCCTACGACATCCCGTACGACCGGCCGTGCAAGCACGAGTTCGTCGCCTCCGCGGCGACGATCAGGCGGGAGACGGGAGTCCGGACACTCGACATCGCGAAACGGCTCATCGACCACGGCTTCCATCCGCCGACGATCTACTTTCCCCTCATCACGGAGGAGGGGATGCTCATCGAGCCGACCGAGACCGAGTCGATCGAGACCCTCGACGCGTTCGCCGAGGCGCTCATCGAGATCGCCGCCGAGGCATACAAGGCGCCCGAGCTCGTGACCGGGGCCCCGCACACGGCTCCCGTCCGGCGGCTCGACGAGGCGACGGCGGCGCGCCAGCCGAACCTGCGCTGGCGACCGATGGCGGGGGCCGAGACCCCGTGCCCGGATTGAACCTCCCGGCCCATCCCGGCGTATCGTCATGCGGGGCTCGGACCGGGGTCGCGGAGTCGGGATGACGACGACGGACGAACCGCTGGCGGCGACGCGCGACGAGTCGATGGTGGCGGACGACCGCGAGCTGGTCCGCCGGATGCAGGGGGACGACCTGGACGCGTTCGAGGCACTGTTCCGCCGTCACCGCCTGGCCATCCTGCGGACGGCGTACGGACTCACCGGCGACCGGCTCGCCGCCGAGGAGGTCCTCCAGGACACCTTCGCGCGAGCGTATCTGCGCCGCTCGATCCTCCGGGCGGACGTGTCGCCCGCGCCGTGGCTCCACCGCGTCGCGATGAACCTCTGCTACTCGCGGCTCGGTCGCCGGCGCCTGATCTCGGGACCGATCGAGGAGGCCGAGGCGCGACCGTCCCGCGACGATCTCGGGCAGCCTGCCGAGCGAGCCGAACAGGCCGAGCTCCGGCGGATCGTCCGTGAGGGCGTCGCCGCACTTCCCGAGAAGCAACAGCGCGTCGTGGTCCTCTACTACCTTCAGGGCCTGTCGCTGCGGGAGACGGCGGTCGCGCTCGACCTGCGTCTCGGCACCGTGAAGTCGAGACTCCACTACGCCCTCCGGAGCCTACGCTCGCGACTCGAGCAGGACGATCGCTTCGGCGGCGCGTACGGTCCGACCGGCGAGCCGGTCCGGGAGGTCGGACGATGATCGGACCGCGAGACGCCTGTTCCCGGCATCGAGCGGCCCTCGAGGCGTTCGTCGAGCGTCGCGAGATCGACTCCTCGACCGGCGCCGCGCTCGCCCACCTCGCGACGTGCCGCCGCTGCGATGCCGAGCTCGCGGCGTTCGCCCTGACGGCGACGGCGCTCAGGCGGCTCGCCGCGGACGCCGCGGCCGGGTCGCGGTCGAGGCCGTCGACCGCTGCCGGCGACGGGTCCATCGGTTGGCCCGAGCTGCGGGCGCAGATCGAGCGAGGTCGGGAGCCCCGCTGGCGGTGGCGGAGTCAGCTCGGCGGCGCCGTCGCGGCCATCGGGCTGGTCGCGGCCCTCATCGGCCCGGCATCGATCCTGTCCGTCGCCCAGCCGTCGCTCGACGAGGCGGGCGCGGTGGCGGTCGCGAGCGCGGACGCCGGGCGCCATGACGCAGCGGTCGAAGCCGCCTGGATCCGCCAGAACATCAGGGTAGGAAAGGAGGCCGCGATCGACGGGGCCGCCCCCGCGCCGCGCCCGAACGCGGCGGTCTTCGGACCGGAGGCGCGCCCGCTGCCGCCGCCCGCGCCGATCGGGCCGGTCGCCCGCTGATGCCGCGCCAGCGGTTCGGCGACGGACCCGGTGACACCGCCCGGCGGGGTCCCGTCGGAAAGTTGACACGCCTCTGACGCGTCCGCATAGTACCGCCAGCGTAGTGACCGCCGTGCATCGTGCCACGTCGCTCGCCCCCCCCGATCGTCCGTGTCGGCGACGGTCCCGCCCAAAGCGGGACCGTCGGGAATGATCGCAGGAGCGCCGCGACCCGCCGATGCAGCGCGGTTGTCATCAGTGGGAGTGACAGGGTAGGAAACCCGTTGGGAGGATCTTGCATGCACAAGCGTCTATTCGGGCTGCTCGCGAGCGCGGGAATCGTGTTCGCGGCCTGCTCCGGCAGTGCGACCCCGTCGCCGTCGGCGAGCAGCGCTCCGTCGGCCGCGCCCGCGACCGCATCCACCGCGCCGACCCCCGTGCCGACGGCGCCGCCGATCGACCTCGGCAAGACGGACTACTTCACGAAGGTGACGCCGGCCGCCCACACGGGCGGGGTCCTCGTCATGGCCGAGTGGCAGACGGTCTCGACGTTCAACCCGTACTACGCCCAGGCGAACGCCGACGTCGAGGCCCAGGCCCCCTCGTTCGACTCGCTCCTCACCGTCGGCTACGACCTCAGCTACATCCCGGACATGGCGACGGGCATCCCGACCGTGGCCAACGGGGGCGTCGTCCTCAACGGGGCCGGCATGGACGTCACGTGGACGCTCAAGACCGGGATGAAGTGGTCGGACGGCCAGCCGATCACGTGCGACGACCTCACCGCCACCTGGCAATGGGTCATGGACAAGGCGAACACCGGCCTCTCCGCCGGGACGACCGGCTGGGACCAGATCACCGGCATCGATGGTGGCACCGGCACGACGTGCGTCATGCACTTCAAGAGCACGTACAGCGCGTACCTCCTCCTCTACACCGCCGTCCTGCCGAAGCACTACATCACGACGGTCGCGGTGAAGGACGCCCCGAAGAAGCTCTATCCGCTCATCGCCCCCAAGACCGCCGTCTTCAGCGGGCCGTACATCCCGACGGACATCAAGCCGGACGCGCAGATCACCTACGCCCCGAACCCGAACTGGCAGACCATCGGCTACGGCGCCGACACCTCCAAGAACCACGCGCCGTACCTCGACAAGCTCATCTTCCAGTACTTCGGTGACTCGCCGGGAATGATCGCGGCCTTCCGCAACGGCTCGATCGACCTCGCGATGGACCTCTCGGACTCGGACATCGACTCGGTCAAGGACATCCCGGCGAGCCAGCAGCTCATCCAGGATGCTCTGTTCAGCGAGCTGAACGCGTTCAACCACGCGAGCTTCGCGAAGAAGTTCGGCGCGGACGCCGACGCGATCATCCGGTCGCTCATGGAGGCGACGAACGTCGACGCCATCATCGCCGGACCGATGGGTGGCTCCGTCACCCGTTCGTGCGAGAGCATCGCCTCACCGCTCGTCTGGTTCTACAAGAAGGTGGCCTGCATCCAGCAGAACCCGCAGGATGCTGCCGCCAAGCTCGACGCCCTCGGCTGGGCCGTTGACCCGAGCAGCGGCATCCGGACCAAGAACGGCGTCAAGCTCGTCGTCGACTACTGCACGACGAACCGGCCATACCGCGCCGACGCGATCACGCTCATCAGCTCGCAGCTGAAGGCGATCGGCATCCAGGCCAACGTCCTCGTCAAGCCGGCCGTGCCCGACGTGTTCGGCGGCTGGAACGATGTCCCGGCCGACGCGAAGTGCAACCTCGTCCACGGCAACTTTGACGTGGCGATGTTCGGCTACGTCAGCAGCCCGGACCCGACGGCGGGCTACAACGTGTATACGACCCAGGGGATCCCGGACGCCGCGCCGCACAACGGCCAGAACGTTACGCGGACCTCCATCCCCGCCCTCGACGCCGCCTACCAGATCGTCAACACGTCGCTCGATCCGCAGAAGATCCGCGACGCCATGGGGACGATCCAGGACATCTACGCGTCCGATCAGAACACGTTCGAGCTGCCGCTCTTCAACCACCGGAACCTCTGGCTCGTCGGCTCGAGGGTCCACAACTTCTTCGGCAACCCGTCCAACACGACCGGTAACTGGAATGCCGGTGACTGGTGGGTCAGCCAGTAGACCGACCCCGTCGGTAGGTACTGGGGGCTGCGGCGCCGCTCGTCGGCGCCGCAGCCCTTCCCACATCGGGACCGAGGACCATGGGCAAGTACATCCTGCGGCGGCTCATCCAGACGATCCCCGTCCTCATCGGCATCTCCCTCGTCACGTACGGCATCCTCCGCATCGCGCCGGGTGGCCCGACGTCCCGCTTCGCCCAGAATCCCCGCATCACGCAGGCCCAGATCGACGCCTTCAAGCACCGCTGGGGCCTCGACGATCCGATCCCCATCGCGTATCTCAAGTGGCTCGGTGTGCTCGGCGATCAGCCGCCGCTCATCAACGCCCTGCCCGGCGGCACGCTCAACATCGCGGGCCTCTCGATCACCCTGCCGGGCGGCGACAACGGGATCCTTCACGGTGACTTCGGCTTCAGCGTCGCGGACGGGCGCCCGGTCACCGCGGTCATCGCGGACCGGTTGTGGCCGACCGTCATCCTCGCCGGGACGGCCTACGTGATCTGGGTCCTCCTCGCCCTCATCCTCGGCGTCTACGCGGCCGTCCGGCGGTACAGCTTCTTCGACTCGGCGCTGACGATCTTCAACTACATCGGGTACTCGCTGCCGACCTTCTGGCTCGGCCTCATCCTCATCACGTTGTTCAGCCAGGGCACGCCGTTCAAATGGTTCCCTGCCGGCGGCATGTGGGACCCGCGGACCGTGCCGATCTTCGGGACCTCGGACTACTGGGCGTTCTTCGGCCAGAAGCCGTTCGCCGCGCTGGGCGACCTCGCCTACCACCTCGCGCTGCCGGTGTTCACGCTCGTGATCGTCAACATCGCCTTCGACTCGCGGTTCATCCGGGCGAGCATGCTCGACGCGCTCAACCAGGATTTCGTGCGGACCGCCCGGGCGAAGGGTGTCACGGAACGGCGGGTCATCTTCCGCCACGCGCTGCGGAACGCGCTCCTGCCGGTCGTCACGAACATCGGGCTGGAGATCCCGTTCCTCTTCACCGGCGCCATCGTCACCGAGACGATCTTCAGCTGGCCGGGGATGGGTCGACAGTTCATCGAGGCGGTCGGCCACTTCGACTACCCGGTGCTCATGGGCATCCTCATCGTGACCGCGGTCATCGTCGTCGGGGCGAACCTCGTGGCGGACATCGCGTACGCGATCGTCGACCCGCGCGTCCAGTACGACTGAGGAGCGATCCGTGGATCCCGCCCTGTCCGTGATCCCGGCTCCCGGTGCCGGGACATCGCCGAGCCCGACGCCGGGCGAGGACTACGAGGTCAACCTCGTCTCCCTCAACCAGTGGCAGATCGCCTGGCGGCGCTTCAAGCGCCACCGGCTCGCCGTCTTCGGCGCGGTCCTGTTCCTTTCGATCTGCGTCATCGCGATCGTGGGTCCGTTCATCCTCCCGTACGACTTCCAGAAGATTCCGACCCCGCAGCTCAAGTGCGCCGGGACGGAGATCAAGGCGACGTACGGCTGTCCGCCGTCGCTCGACCATCTCATGGGCACCACCGCCCGTCTCCAGCGCGACGTCCTCACCCTCGTCGTGAACGGAGCCCGCATCTCGCTCGCGATCGGTGTCGGCGCCTCCGTCTTCTCGGCGATCATCGGGGCCATCGTCGGCGGGATCGCCGGGTACTTCGGCGGCTGGATCGACAACCTCCTCATGCGGATCGTCGACGTCCTCCTCAGCCTGCCGCTCCTCTTCGTCATCCTCGTCGTCGCGAAGTTCATCGGCTCGGGGAACTGGGTCATCATCCTCGTCGTCTTCGCCGCCTTCGGCTGGCCGGGCATCGCGAGGCTCGTTCGGAGTCTCTTCCTGTCGCTCCGGGGCGAGGTGTTCGTGGAGGCCGCCCGCGCCGTCGGTGTGAGCAACCTGCGGATCATCTTCCGCCATATCCTCCCCAACGCCGTGAGCCCGATCATCGTTGCCACGACCCTCTCGGTGGCCGGCGTCATCGTCGGCGAGGCGTTCGTCAGCTACCTCGGCTTCGGTGTCGATATCACCCAGCCGACGTGGGGGAACGCCCTCTCGGACTCGCAGAGCTCGATCATCAACGGCGACTGGTGGTGGCCGTTCTTCCCGGGCATGGCGATCGTGCTCACGGTCCTCGGCATCAACTTCATGGGCGACGGTCTCCGCGACGCCCTCGACCCGAAGTCCCGGGTGTGACCGGCACGGGTGGGTCGATCGGCATGCGCGATGGGGAGACCATGAGCGATCCGGTGGGATCGGCGGCTGTCGGCCGCGATCCGAACCTGCTCCTCGACGTCCGGAACCTGCGGACCTATTTCCACGTGATGGACGGCACGGTGAAGGCCGTCGACGGCGTGGACTTCCGGCTCGGCCGCGGCGAGACGCTCGGCATCGTCGGCGAGTCGGGCTGCGGAAAGAGCGTCACCGCCCACACGATCATGCGTCTCATCGAGATGCCACCCGGCGAGATCGTCGACGGCGAGATCTGGTTCGACGGCCGCGACCTGCTCGAGCTGCCGATGGACGAGATGCGCAAGGTCCGCGGCAACGACATCGCGATGATCTTCCAGGAACCGATGACGAGCCTCAACCCGGTCTTCACGGTCGGCGACCAGATCTCGGAGGCCGTGAAGCTCCACCAGCGGGTGAGCCGCAAGGAGGCGTGGGATCGCGCGGTCGACTCGCTGCGGCTCGTCGGCGTTTCCGCCCCCGAGCGGCGGGCGAAACAGTACCCGCACGAGATGTCCGGCGGGATGCGGCAGCGGGTCATGATCGCGATGGCGCTGTCGTGCAACCCGAAGCTGCTCATCGCGGACGAGCCCACGACCGCCCTCGATGTGACGATCCAGGCCCAGATCCTCGAGCTCATCAAGAAGCTCCAGGAGGACACCGGGACCGCGCTCCTCCTCATCACCCACGACCTCGCCGTGGTGGCGGAGACGGTCCAGCACATCGCTGTCATGTACGCCGGCCGGGTGGTCGAGACCGGGACCGTGGAGGAGGTCCTGCTCCACCCGAAGCACCCGTACACGCAGGGGCTCCTCAACTCGATCCCTGGCGAGAAGAAGCGCGGCAGGGAGCTGACGGCGATCAGCGGGGTCGTGCCGAACCCGTTCCGGATGCCGCCGGGATGCAAGTTCCAGCCGCGCTGCCCATACGCCTGGGAGCGCTGCGCGACCGAGCCGGAGCTCATCCAGGTCGGCGGACCGGATCGCCGGGCCCGCTGCTGGATCCAGGCCCCGGAGGAGATGGAACGCCGTCGAGCGTACGAGGTGGCGGCCGCCGCGACGGTGAACGATGTCGTCGGTTGACGTGGGTGGCACCGGTGACCGCACGCTGCAGGGAGCGAGCATGACGGGACCCGCGACGGGTCCGACCGCGGACTCCTCGGACTCCCGTGCGGCCCGCGCCGCATGGCGGGCGGCCGGGCGCGCCGAGGACACGCTCCTCTCGATCCGCGGGCTGAAGAAGTACTTCCCGATCACGGGCGGGATCCTCAAGCGGACCCTCGGCCAGGTGTACGCGGTGGACGACGTGAGCCTCGACATCCGGCGCGGGGAGACGTTCGGCCTCGTCGGCGAATCCGGCTGCGGCAAGACGACACTCGGCCGGACGGTCATCAAGCTGGTTCCGCCGAGCGCGGGCGAGGTCGTGTTCGACGGCGTCGACGTCTTCACGCTTCGCGGCGAGGCGCTCAAGCGGATGCGTCGCCGGATGCAGATCATCTTCCAGGACCCGGTCGCCTCACTCAATCCGCGGATGCCGGTGAGCGATCTCATCGGCGAGGGGCTCCTCGCCCAGGCGGATCGCGAGAACGGCTGGGGCAGGCGCAGCGTCCGCGACCAGCGGGTCGGCGATTACCTCGAGGCGGTGGGGCTGCGTCGCGACTACGCCAGACGCTACCCGCACGAGTTCTCCGGCGGTCAGCGCCAGCGGATCGGGATCGCCCGGGCACTCGCCCTCGAGCCGGAGTTCATCGTCTGCGACGAGCCGGTCTCCGCCCTCGACGTGTCGATCCAGAGCCAGATCATCAACCTCCTCGTGGATCTCCGGACACGGTTCAACCTGACGTACCTGTTCGTTGCCCACAACCTCTCGGTCATCGAGTACATCAGCGACCGGGTCGGCGTGATGTACCTCGGCAAGCTCGCCGAGCTGGCCGACGTCGTCGAGCTGTACAAGCGGCCTCGCCACCCGTACACCATCGCCCTCCTGTCAGCGGTGCCGAACCCGGATCCGCGGGTCCGCAAGAAGCGCCTCGTGCTCGAGGGGGACGTCCCGTCACCGGCGAACCCGCCGTCGGGTTGCCGCTTCCACACCCGCTGCTGGCTCCGGACGAGGCTCGGCAACCCCGAGAACTGTGCGACGGATGAGCCGGCCTTCCGAGATATCGGCGCGGGCCACCGGGTCGCCTGTCACTATTCCGAGCAGATCACGGACGCGACGGTCGCGGAGCTCGTGCCGATCGCGAGATTCGCCACCGCGACGCCCGCCGACGATGGCGGGGCGGGAGAGATCGGCGCGGTGCGCGGAGGAGCACCGATCGCCGGACCGGGCGGGTCGGCGCTGCCGGCCGTGCCTCCGACGAGGCCCGACGTCGCCGCCGGCGGCGTGTGAGTATGATGCCCGCGGCGCGGGGAGCGCCGGGAGCGCAAGGGATGGTCGGCCGCCGAACGGATTGGCGGCCGCAGGCAGGAGGAGACCACATGGTTCGGTTCCGCATGGGCGCGCTCGTCGCGACCGCCGCGATGCTCTTCGCGGCGTGTTCGGGCGCTGCGACCCCCAGTCCATCGACGAGTTCGGCCGCCCCGAGCGCGGCCGCCCCGAGCGCGGGGACATCCAGCGCGCCGAGCCCGAGCGGGCCGACGCCGGTCAACGGCGGGACGTGGATCTTCGGCTCTGCGTCCGACCCGGCGACACTCGACGCGATCCTCATCCAGGACGGCGAGTCGTTCCGGATCGCCCAGCAGATCTACGAGACCCTCATCAAGCTCAAGCCCGGCACGACGTCCGATCTCGTGCCCGGTCTCGCGAAGTCGTGGGACGTGAGCGCGGACGGCCTGACCTACACGTTCCATCTCCAGTCGCCGGTCACGTTCAGTGACGGCACGCCGTTCAACGCGGATGCCGCCGTCTACAACGTCAACCGCTGGAAGAACCTGCCGGTGCCGCTCCAGGGTGACGACTACTACGACGTCACCGTCTTCGGCGGCTACGGCGCGAAATCGCTCATCAGCAGCGTCCAGAAGGTCGATGACACGACGTTCTCGATGACGCTGACGACCAGGAAGGCGGACTTCCTCACGGCGATGACGCTCGCTCCGTTCGCCATGCAGAGCCCGACCGCGCTCAAGGCGCACAATGCCGACCTCGGGTCGAAGGATCCGAAGAACGACTACTGGCAGAAGGCCCCGACGGGCACCGGGCCGTTCATGTTCAGCGGCGACTTCGTTCCCGGCGACCACTACACGATCGTCAAGAACCCGAACTACTGGGACGCGGCGAACGCCGCTCACCTCGACAAGATCATCTTCAAGCCGATCGCCGACGCCGCCTCGCGCCTCGCCGCGCTCAAGTCCGGCACGGTCGACACGATCGACTTCGTCGACGCGAACCAGGTCAACGACATCAAGAGCGACCCGACCCTCCAGCTTCTCACCCGGACGCCGCTTGCCATCGGGAAGCTCGCCTTCAACCAGACCCACAAGCCGTTCAACGACATCAAGGTCCGCCAGGCGATCGCCTACGCCATCGACAAGAACGCGCTCGTCCAGGCGTTCTTCCCCAACGGTGCCGGCTCCGTGGCCGACTCGGACCTCATCAACACGATGCCGGCGTACGAGCCGAACGCGACGATCAGTGGCTACGACCCGGCGAAGGCGAAGAGCCTCCTCGCGAGCTCGAGCTGCCCCGCGCCGTGCGCGGTCGACTTCTGGTACCCGGACAGCGTCTCGCGGCCGTACATGGTCGATCCCAAGGGCGAGTTCGAGGCGATCCGGACGATGCTCGAGGCGGTCGGCTTCAAGGTCACCCCGCAGCACAAGCCGTGGCGCGGCGGCTACCTCACCGATGAGGCGAACGGCGTCTACGGCATGTTCTTCATCGGCTGGATCTACGACTATGCGGACCCGGCAGACGGTCCGGGCCTGTTCTACGCGACCTCAACGTCGGACTGCAACGGGGTGAAGGTGACGACCCCCCACAACTGCGAGTTCGGCGAGGACAATCCGGCTGTCGCCGCGGCGATCGCCAAGGCGATCTCCGAGACCGACCTGGCCACCCGGACGCAGGACTGGAAGGACGCGATGAAGCTCATCAACGCGGACGTCACGGACGTGCCGCTCGTGTGGGCCGGCTCGTTCCTTGGCGCGACGATCCACGTCCACGGGTACATCCCGAGCCCGACCCAGTCGGAGTACTTCAACCTCGTCTGGAAGGACGCGGGCTCCTGAGCCCCGCCTGACCTCGCGATCATCCATCCCCGGGGGAGCCGCCGGCTCCCCCGGGGATGTTGTTCATCCACCCACCGTGTGCGCGAGGACCTGAGCTTCGTCCGTGCTGAAGTACATCCTCCGCCGGCTGCTGCTCCTCATCCCGATCCTGCTCGGGCTGTCCGTGTTCATGATCGTGTTCGTGCACGCCCTGCCCGGTGATCCGTGCGCCTCGATCCTCGGCGAGCACACGAACACGGATCGGCTCGCCGCGTGTCGTCACGGACTCGGCCTCGACAAGCCCCTCTGGCAGCAGTACCTCGACTACATGGCGGGCGTCCTCCACGGCGACCTCGGCACGTCGGCAACGAACCGCCTGCCGATCCTCGGCACGTTCCTCACGCGGTTCCCGGCGACCGTCGAACTGACCCTCGCCGCGATGACCGTCGCGCTCGGGATCGGGATCCCGCTCGGCATCGCCGCCGCGAAGCGGCAGGGATCCCTGTTCGACAACTTCGCGACCGTCACCTCGCTCATCGGGATCAGCATCCCGATCTTCTTCCTCGGCCTGCTCCTCGCGTACATCTTCGGGGTCTGGCTCCACTGGCTCCCCACAGCGGGCCGCTACGACCTGCGGGTCTACAACTTCGACGGCGCCGGGACGAACTTCCTCCTCTGGGAGTCGCTCGTCATCGATCACAACCTCGGCAAGTTCGCCGACGTCGTGCGGCACCTCATCCTGCCCGCCCTTGCCCTCGGCACGATCCCGCTCGCGGTCGTCGCGCGGATCACCCGCTCGGCGGTCATCGAGGTCCTCAACGAGGACTACGTCCGGACGGCGCGTGCGAAGGGCCTGACGAGCCGCCGCATCGACGACCGCCACATCCTCCGCAACGCGATGCTCCCGATCTCGACCGTCATCGGCCTCCAGACGGGGCTGCTCCTCGGCGGCGCCGTCCTCACCGAGACGATCTTCTCGTGGGGCGGCATCGGATCGTGGCTGTTCGAGGCCGCTGTCGACAAGGACTTCCTCGTCATCCAGAGCGGGACGCTCATCCTCGCGACGCTGTTCGTCCTCGTGAATCTCAGCGTCGACGTGAGCTATGCCTACCTCAATCCGCGGATCCGCTACACCTGATGGCCGAGATCGCGCTGCCGTCCGCCGCCGAGCCGGCCGTCCGCGGGACGAGCCTCTGGCGCGATGCCGCCCACCGGCTCCTCCGCAATCGGGCCGCGCTCGTCGGCATCGGCCTCATCGGGTTGTTCGTCGTGGTGGCCGTGGCGGCGCCGCTCCTCGCCCCGTACAGCCCGACGGACGGCTCGATCGTGAACCGCTTCAAGCCGCCGAGCCTCAGCCACCTCCTCGGCACGGACCTCCAGGGTCGCGACATCCTCAGCCGGATCATCTGGGGCGCCCGCTCGTCCCTGTGGGTCGCGGTCCTCTCCGTCGCCTCGGGCCTGTCCATCGGCGTGGTCTATGGCTCGATCAGCGGCTTTGTCGGCGGCTGGCTGGACTTCTGGCTCATGCGCGTCGTCGATATCGTCCTCGCCCTGCCAGGCCTGCTCCTCACGATCACGATCGTGCTCTTCCTCGGCCCGGGCCTCAACACGATCGCCTTCGCGATCGCGGTGGAGAACATCCCGATCTTCGCCCGGATCCTCCGCTCGAGCATCCTCGGCCTCAAGGAGAGCGACTACGTCCTCGCGGCACGGGCGATCGGGGTGCCGCGCCGGCGGATCCTCCTCGCCCACATCCTCCCGAACGCCCTCACCCCGGTCATCGTGGCGGCGACCCTTGCCCTCGCCACGGCGATCGTGGACGCGGCCGGCCTCGGCTTCCTCGGCTTCGGCCCGCAGGACCCGGCGACGCCGGAATGGGGGACGATGCTCACCGACACGTATCGCTACCTCACCTCCGGGGCGGCGTTCACCGCCCTGTTCCCGGGCATCGCGATCATCCTGTCGGTCCTCGGCTTCAACCTCCTCGGCGACGGACTCCGCGAGGCCCTCGACCCGAGGCTCCGCCGATGACGGCGATCGGCGCGCGGGCCCGAGGCTGGATGGATGGGTCGCGCGAGGCCCTCCTGTCCGTCCGCGACCTGCGGGTCGAGTTCTCGTCCTCATCGGGCCGGGTCCGCGCGGTGAACGGCGTGAGCTTCGACCTCGAGCCGCACGAGATGCTCGGGATCGTCGGGGAATCGGGCTGCGGCAAGAGCGTCACCTCGCTCGCCATCCTCCGCCTGCTCCCCAAGCCGGCCGGGCGGATCGTCGGCGGGTCCGTCGAGTTCGAAGGGCGCGACCTCGTTGACCTGTCGGAGAACGACATCCGCGATCTTCGCGGTCGTGACGTGGCGATGATCTTCCAGGACCCGATGACCTCGCTCAACCCGGTCATCACGATCGGGGAACAGCTCGTCGAGGTGATCCTCGCTCATCGGTCCATGAAACGCGCCGATGCGGAGCGCCGGGCGGTGGAGATGCTCGAGCTCGTCGGAATCCCGAATGCCCGACCCCGTCTGCGGAGCTTCCCCCACCAGTTCAGCGGCGGCATGCGCCAGCGGGTGATGATCGCGATGGCCCTCGCCCTCGGACCCAAGCTCCTCATCGCGGACGAGCCCACGACGGCCCTCGACGTGACGATCCAGGCCCAGATCCTCGATCTCATCCGGAAGGTCGCCGCCGAGACGGGAACGGCCGTCATGCTCATCACCCATGACCTCGGCGTCGTCGCCGGAATGACCCAGCGGATCCAGGTGATGTACGCGGGACGGATCGTCGAGACGGCGACGACCGGCGAGCTCTTCGCCCATCCGCGACACCCGTACACGGTCGGCCTCCTCCGATCCATCCCGCGGCTCGACGACGACGGCGCGACCCGCGAGCTCATCTCGATCGAGGGGCTGCCGCCCGATCTCACGAGATTGCCGCCTGGGTGCCCGTTCGCGCCGCGCTGCGCGTGGGCGATCGAACGCTGTGGGACGGACGACCCGGCACTCACCCCGGTCGTTCCCGGCGAGCGGGTCGTCGTGTCCGGTCCCGAGGCGACCCACCGAGTCGCCTGCTGGAACCCGGCCACCGACGAGGAGGCCCGGGAGGGCGCGCCGGCGAGCGGCAGGATCTCCGCCGCGGCCGCCGCAGTGGCCGAGCGCGCTCGACGCGCCGGTCTCGGCGACACCCGATGACCGGCATGCCCCAGGCCGTCGAGGACCCGGACCGGCCGCCGGCCGACCCGACGGTGACGGGGTCCGACGCAGCCTCCGGCGCCGCAGCGGCATCGAAGGCGGATGCGGGCCACCCGCTCCTCTCGGTCACCGATCTCCGGATGTGGTTCCCGGTCACCGAGGGGCTGATCTTCGAACGTCATGTCGGCGACGTGCGGGCGGTGGACGACGTGACCTTCGATGTGCGGCGGGGCGAGACCCTCGGCCTCGTCGGCGAGTCCGGCTGCGGCAAGTCGACGACCGGCCGGACGGTCCTCCGCCTCTACCGGCCGACGGCCGGCCGGATCGAGTTCGACGGGCAGGACATCACGCGCCTCGAGGGAGAGGCGCTTCGCCGCATCCGCCGCCGGATGCAGATGATCTTCCAGGATCCGTATGCGAGCCTCAACCCGCGCCAGACCGTGGGCGGCATCGTCGGCGAACCGCTCCTCGTCCACGGCATGGGATCGTCGGCCGAACGGCGCGAGAAGATCGCGGACCTGCTCGACGTGGTGGGGCTCAACCCGGAGTTCCTCAACCGCTATCCGCACGAGTTCAGTGGCGGCCAGCGGCAGCGGATCGGCGTCGCCCGCGCGCTCGCCCTCAATCCGGAGCTCATCGTCGCCGACGAGCCGATCAGCGCCCTCGACGTGAGCATCCAGGCCCAGATCATCAATCTCCTCGTGCGGCTCCAGGACCGCTTCGGCCTCACCTACCTCTTCATCGCCCACGATCTCTCGGTCGTCCGCCACGTGAGCGACCGCATCGCCGTCATGTATCTCGGGCGGATCGTCGAGATCGCCTCTTCGCGGGAGCTGTACGAGCGGCCGCTCCATCCATATGCCGTCGCCCTCCTCTCGGCGGTGCCGATCCCGGACCCGGTCGTCGAGTCGCGGCGGCGGCGGATCATCCTCAGCGGCGACGTGCCGAGTCCGCTCTCACCACCCTCCGGCTGTCGATTCCACACGCGCTGCTGGCTGCGCGAGCGGCTCGGGAACCCGGAGCGATGCGTGGCGGAGGACCCGGCGCTCCGCCCGCTCGCGACGGGTCACAGCGTCGCCTGCCACTTCGCCGAGCAGGTGGACGACTCGCCGGAGCAGCTCCAGGTCACCGGCCGGCCGGTCGCTCGCGGCCGGGCCGACGGCGCAGCGGTGGACCCGGCGCCGGACGGGGAGGGGACCGCGGGAGCGTCGCCGGCCGCGGGGTAGACTCCGGACGTGCAACCACTTCGCATCGCACTCGCCCAGATCGCTCCGCGCCTCGGCGACCTGGAGGCGAATCTCGATCGGCACCGCTCGATCCTCGAGACGGCGCGGTCCGAGGGGGCCGGACTGGTCGTCTTTCCCGAGCTCGGCCTCACGGGATACCTCCTCCAGGACCTTGCCGCGGAGGTGGCGATGCGGCGCGACGATCCGCGCCTCATCGCGCTCGCGGCCGCAGCCGACGGACTCTCCGCGATCGTCTCGTTCGTCGAGGAATCGGCGGACCACCGGCTCTACATCGCCGTGGCCCTCCTCGAGGAGGGCGAGGTCCGGCACGTCCACCGGAAGCTCTTCCTCCCGACCTACGGCCTCTTCGACGAACGGCGATTCTTCGCCGCCGGCGACGCGATCCGTGCCGTGCCGTCGCGACTCGGCGTCCAGCTTGGGCTCTCCGTCTGCGAGGACTTCTGGCATCTCGGGGTCCCGAACGTGCTCGCCCTCGATGGTGCCCAGATCCTCGTCAACGTCTCGTCGTCGCCCGGTCGCGACCTCGCGGCCACGAACGCGGTCGGCCTCGGAACGGCCGCCTCGTGGCAGACGATCATGCGGACGTACGCCCAGCTGACGACGAGCCTCGTGGTCTTCTGCAACCGCGTCGGGGTGGACGAGTCGATCAGCTTCTGGGGCGGCTCGGAGGTCGTCGCGCCGTCCGGTCGGCCCATCTTCAGTGCCCCGCTGTGGGACGAGGGGCTGTTCACGGTGGACGTCGACCTCGCGGACCTCCGGCGCGAGCGGATCGCGCTGCCGATCCTCCGCGACGAGCGCCCGGAACTCATGGCGCGCGAGCTCGAACGGATCGTCGCGATGCGGGCGGATCTCCGCACCGCCGACGACACGGACGGTGGTCCGGTGAGCCAGGCTCGCCGGCCGGCTGTCGCGGGCGGGAAGCGGCGATGAACGGATCCTCGGCGACGGGTCGGGCGTCCTCCGTCGCGGCCCGGGCGCCACGCTTCGAGCTGCCGGCGGAGCTCGCGATCGATGCGGCGGTCGCCCGGCGGGTCATCGTCGCCTTCATCCGGGGTCAGCTCGAGCAGGCGGGCTTCGAGCGGGCGGTCCTCGGCCTGTCCGGGGGGATCGATTCGGCGCTCGTCGCCCACCTGACCGCCGAGGCGATCGGGCCGGCGCGCCTCCTGGCGGTCCTCATGCCGTACCGGACATCGGCGGCCACCTCCGCCGCGGACGCCCTGGACGTCGTTCGCGGACTCGACTGCGCGAGCGAGATCGTCGACATCAGCCCGATGGTCGACGGCTATCTCGCCGCTCGCCCGGACGCGGGTCCGCTCCGCCGCGGGAACTTCATGGCCCGCCAGCGGATGGCCGTCCTCTACGACCGCTCGGCGGTATGGGGCGGGCTCGTCGTCGGGACTGGCAACAAGACCGAGACGCTCATCGGCTACACGACGCTCTTCGGCGACTCGGCCTGCGCGTTCAACCCGATCGGAGACCTGTACAAGAGCCAGGTCCGCCAGCTCGCCGCCGCGATGGGGGTCCCCGACGCCATCATCGGCAAGGCCCCCTCGGCGGACCTCTGGCCGGGCCAGACGGACGAGGCAGAGGCGGAATTCAGCTATCCCGAGCTCGATCGACTCCTGTTCTGGATGATCGATCGCCGGCGGGACCGCGACGAGCTCGCGGCGATGGGCTTCGATCCCGCGTTCATCGAGCGCGTCGAGCGGATGGTAGCGGTGTCCGAGTTCAAGCGGCAGGTGCCGCCGGTCGCCAAGCTTGGGCCACGGACGGCGGGCGTGGACTATCTCTATCCGCGACGGCGGCCGGGTTCGGCGCGCGCTTGATCGCGGAGCCGACGGGCGCGTGACGGGATCGGTCGGCGGTCGGCTCTACCTCGTCGCGACACCGATCGGCAATCTCGGCGACGTCACCCACCGGGCCCTCGAGGTCCTCGCCGCCGTGCCCCTCATCGCCGCCGAGGACACGCGGGTCAGCCGGCGGCTGCTCGACCGGTACGCGATCGCCACCCGCCTCACGAGCTACCACGCCCGCAGCACCCCGGGACGGACGATGGTGCTGCTCGAGCACCTGCGGGGCGGCGCGGATCTCGCCCTCGTGACGGATGCCGGGACGCCAGGCGTCTCGGATCCGGGAGAGCGTCTCGCCCGTGCGTGGGTCGAGGAGGGCGGACTCGTCGTCCCGATCCCCGGCCCGTCCGCGGTCGTCGCCGCGATCGTCGCGAGCGCCATCGCCGGGCCGCGCTGGGCATTCGAGGGGTTCCTGCCACGGCACGGCCGGGAGCGACGGGCGCGCCTGGCGGCGATCGCCGCCGACGAGCGGGCGACCGCCGTCTTCGAGGCACCCGGCCGGATCGCGGCAACGCTCGCCGACCTCGCCGCGACCTGCGGTCCGGACCGGCCCGCGGCCGTCTGCCGCGAGCTGACGAAACTCCACGAGGAGATCCGGCGCGCTTCGCTCGGCGAGCTCGCCGCCGCGGCCGCGGCCGGCACGCTGACGCTCCGCGGCGAATTCGTCATCGTCGTCGGCGCCGCGGCCGCTCCGACGGCGGTAACCGACCCGTCGGCGGCGGTCGGGGCGGGGACCGGACACGATCCGGCCGGGCCCCCTACGGCACTGGCGGCGGCTCGCGAAGAGGTTGGCCGGCTCGTCGACGCGGGCATCGCCCGAGGCGAGGCGGCTCGGCGCGCCGCCGCCGCCCACGGCGTCCCGCGGCGTCGCCTCTACGACGCGCCGGATCGGGTCGATCGCGGAGCCGGCGGCCCGCCCGTGCGTGAGACAGGTGGGAGCGCGGGTGGAGAGGACGGCGGCGGGCGAGAGGGGGAGCGCCCGCCGCCGTCGAGGGGATGAGCGTCTGTCAGGCTGCCTCGGCGGCCGGCCCCGGCGCTTCGGCGATCGGTTCGGACGCCTCGACGCCGAGAGAGCTCGCCTGCGCCGCCAGCGCCTCGGCCGAGGCCTCCGCCTCGTAGTCCTTCTTGCGGCGACCGGAGAGCATCTCGACGTGCGTCGCGACGACCTCCGTCTTCCAGTGCCGGGCACCGCGCTCGTCGTCCCAGGAACGGGTCTGGAGGCGGCCCTCGAGGGCGACCTGCTGGCCCTTCCCGAGATAGGTGCCGCAGATCTCGGCGAGCCGATCCCAGGTGACGATGCTGTGGAACTCCGACTTCTCCTGGCCGTTGGTCCGGTACTCGTTCGTCGCGACGTTGAACTGGGTGACGGTCTTGCCGCTGGCAAGACTCCGCAGTTCGGGGTCGCGCGTGAGGCGACCGGTGAGGAGGACCTTGTTCACGGTCCGGGTCTCCTTCCCGGCCGGCCGACGGGGATCGGGCCGGCCCTGCGTGGCGGGTGTGTCACGGCGGGAACAGATCGGACGGTACGACGCGCCCCTCACCACCCACTCATCGCCCGGGCGTGCCGCGAGGTCGTCTCCTCACCGCCGACTCAACCAAGCGGGTCGGGCCGGGCGCGGTCCGGGGATCTGGCCCGGTCCGGACGCGGACCCGGGCCGAGCTGCGGGGACGTCAGCCGGTGGCGATGGTGGGCCCCGGATGGAGGGTGGTGGCGGGATCCGTCGCTCGGTGGCCTCGACGCGGCAATGAGCTCGTGCCGACGGACACGGTCGCCGGCTCGTGGGTTCGCTCGCTGCCGGTGATCAGGCCGACCGTCGCGTCGGCCACCGGCGCGCTGTCTGCGTAGAGGTCGCAGAAGAGCTGGACGAGTTCCGGGTCGAACTGGGTCCCGGCATGCTGGCGCAGCTCGCGGAGCGCGGCGACGTGGCCGATCGCCCGTTTGTACGGCCGATCGTGAGTCATCGCGTCGTAGGCGTCGGCGATCGCCACGATCCGCGCCCCGAGCGGGATGTCGTTGCCGCGCAGTCCGTACGGGTACCCGTGGCCGCTGAACCGTTCATGGTGATGGAGGATGATCGGGACAGCGTCGCGGAGCGCCGTCGCGTGCTCGAGGATCACCTGGCCGATGCGCGGATGCTGGACGACGGTCCGCCACTCGGCCGCCGTGAGGGCCCCCGGCTTCTCGAGGATCTCCTCGGGGACGGCGAGCTTGCCGACGTCGTGGAGGAGGGCGGCGACCCGGATCCGATCGACCTCCGCGTCCGGCAGGTCGAGGTGCCTCGCGAGCTCGACGACGATCGTCGCGATGAGGGCGGACGGTTGACCGCGGTAGTGGGGGAGCGGGTCGATGAACGCCGCGAGCGCGGACTGGGTCGCATCCCGCGCCGAACGGCCGACCTCCTGGGCGCGCGAGCGGCCGCTCTGCGAGATCGAGGCACGCGGGACCCGGGCGTCATCGTCCGGCTCGGCGAACACGTACGTCTGGTTTCGACCGAGGCCCTTCGCCGAGTACATCGCCGCGTCGGCGTCGCGGACGAGGTCGTCGACTCGGAGCTGGCGGCCCTGGCCGCCGGCGAGCCCGATCGAGACGGTGACCGAGAGGCCCGTGTTGCCGTCGACATCGAACCGCTCACGCTGGACGAGGCCGCGGATCTTCTCGGCGAGAGCCGTCGCGTCGTCGATGGCGGTTTCCGCGAGCAGGACCATGAACTCCTCGCCGCCGTAGCGTCCGAGGACGTCGCTGCTCCGGAGGTTCGAGCGGATGGTCTCGGCGACCCCCCGCAGGACGACGTCGCCGGCGTGGTGGCCGTACGTGTCGTTCACCTGCTTGAAATGATCGATGTCGACGAAGGCGACGGACAATGGCCGGTTGTAGCGACTCGAACGCTCGACCTCGGAGAAGAGGGCGGCGAGGAGCGCCTGACGGTTCCAGACTCCGGTCAGGCGATCGACCGTCGCCGCGGTGTGCGTCTCCGTGAGCGCCGCCGACAACGCGGCGAGGGCGACCGCGAGGCGGCGTTCGACGCCCCGACCGTGGATCACGACGGGAGCATCGAGATCGCCGGCGGCGAGCCGTTCGGCGGTGCGAACGAGCGGGTCGAGGCGGAGCCGGACGAAGTACCACGATACGGCGGCTGCCAGGGCCAGGGCGAAGACGACCGCGGTCAGTCGCGCGAGCCCGCCGCGCATCCACGCATCGCCGGCCGGCCCGAATACACCGGGAGCGAAGGAGAGGAGCCCGAGCACGACCGTCGCGACGGTCAGGCCGACGCCCGTCAGGGAACGGATCACCGGGGCATCGTACCGACGCGAGGTACCCCTGCGGAGCGCCACGAAAGTACCGCACACCGGGCCGAAAGGTCCGGCCCGTCGCCTCGGCCGGTGGTCCGAGGTCGGCTCCGTCCGCCATCCGGCTGGCGAATGCGCGGCTGGCGGGTGCGCCGTTCGGCGCTGGTATACTCCGCGGGTCATCGATGCCTGCGGGTCCGCCCGCGACGGAGGAGAACGACGATCGCCCGATGCGCCACGTCCGCCCCGTGAGACGGACGCGCACCGCCGACGAGCCGCAGCGCCGCACGGACGGCGACTCGAGGGGGCAGTCTACCCAGGTCCCGAGCCGAACGGCCGGGGCCTTTTCGTTGGCCCGCTGATGCCGGCCACCGTCATCGTCGGCCTCCAGTGGGGCGACGAGGGGAAGGGCAAGACGACCGACTTCCTCGCCGAGCAGGTGGCGATGACCGTCCGCTACCAGGGCGGCGACAACGCCGGTCACACGATCGTGCTCGGTGACGAGGTCTTCAAGCTCCACCTCGTCCCGTCGGGGGTCCTCTACCCGCACATCGCCTGCGTCATCGGGCCCGGCGTCGTCGTGAATCCGGCGACGCTCATCGGCGAGCTCGACGGACTCGCCGCCCGGGGGATCGACGTCTCGCAGGTCCGGGTGAGCCGCAGCGCCCACGTCATCATGCCGTACCATCCGGCGCTCGACCGCCTGTCGGAGGCCCGGCTCGGCGGCGAGGCGGTCGGCACGACGCATCGCGGGATCGGCCCGGCCTATGCCGATCGCGCGGCCCGGATCGGGCTGCGCATGGAGGACCTCCTCGACGAG
Organism: Chloroflexota bacterium; assembly: GCA_015478725.1. Lineage (NCBI taxonomy): Bacteria > Bacillati > Chloroflexota > Chloroflexota bacterium. Next base: position 52,060 of record JADMIG010000010.1, read on the forward strand.
GGGGTGCTCCGACACAAGCTCGAGCGAGTCCTGCCGGACAAGAACCTGCTCCTCGGGACGGCCCCTGATGCGCCGCGCTTCGAGCTCGAACCCCTCGTCGCGGCGGCCGCCGCCTGGGGCAGGCGCCTGCAGCCGCACATGGCCGACACGACGCGTCTCGTCCAGGACGCGCTCCGCCGCGGCGAACACGTCCTCCTCGAAGGCGCCCAGGGCACGCTCCTCGATCTCGACCACGGGAGCTATCCGTTCGTCACCTCTTCGAGCCCGATCGCCGGCGGGGCGTGCACCGGTGGCGGCATCGGGCCCCTCCAGGTCGACGAGGTCATCGGCGTCATGAAGGCGTACTCGACACGGGTCGGGGCCGGTCCGTTCCCGACGGAGCTGGCAGACGCGACCGGCGACGGCATCGCCGAGCGCGGTCGCGAGGTCGGCACCACGACCGGGCGCCGTCGACGGGTCGGCTGGTTCGACGCGGTGCCGCTCCACTACGCGGTGGAGGTCAACTCGGTGAGCGCGATCATGCTCAACAAGCTCGACATCCTGTCCGGCCTCGACGCGATCCGGCTATGTGTCGCCTATGAGATCGACGGTGAGCGGGTGGACGCCTGGCCGACGTCGGCCGATGTCCTCGCCCGGGCGCGCCCCGTGTACGAGACCTTCCCCGGCTGGCCGGAGCCGCTCCACGACGTCCGTGCGCTCGCCGATCTGCCCGAGCCCGCCCGCCGCTATGTCGCGGCGCTCGAGGAGCACGCCGGCGTGCCGATCGTCCTCGTCTCCGTCGGCCCCGAGCGGACGCAGACGATCGAACGGGCATGGCGACCGATGCGCCGATCCGCCGCGCTGTTTGGCGCCGGCCGGCCTGTCGGGCCGGTGAGCTGACCGCGACGATGGCGCTGCCCGTCATGCCGACCCGGATCCTCATCGTCGGCGGTGGCGCGCGCGAGCATGCCCTGGCCTGGAAGCTCGCCGCGGAGCCGGGGGTGAACGAGGTCGTCGTGGCCCCCGGAAATGACGCGATGGCGGCCGAACCCCGGGTCCGCTGCGTCGCCCTGCCGACGACCGACGCGCGGCAGGCCGTCGTCGGACTCGCCCGCCGCGAGGCGATCGAGCTCGTCGTCGTCGGCCCCGAGGAGCCGCTCGCGGACGGGCTCGTGGACGCCCTCGAGGCGGCCGGCGTCCTCGCCTTCGGCCCGACGGCGGCCGCCGCCCGGATCGAGACGTCGAAGTCGTTCTGCCACGAGATCGCCGCGGCCGCCGGGGTCCGGATGGCGTCGGCCGTCGTGGCCCGCTCGCGCGCCGAGGCCGGAGCCGCCGTCGAGGCGCTCCGTGGCGATGGCCGTGGCTACGTCCTCAAGGAGGACGGCCTTGCCGCGGGCAAGGGCGTGGCGGTCTTCGGTCCGCACGAGGCGGACCGTGCGGCCGCCGCCGACCGGCTCGACGCGCTCTTCGCCGCTCCGGGTCAGGTCGTGCTCGTCGAGGAGCGCCTCGACGGACCCGAGGCGAGCGTCATCGCCCTGTGCGACGGCCGCACCGCGCTCGGGCTGCCGGCGGCCCGCGACCACAAGCGGCTGGGCGACGGGGATGACGGACCGAACACCGGCGGCATGGGCGCGTATTCGCCGCTCCCCGATCTCTCGGCTTCGGACGTCGAGCGGATCCTCGCGACGGTCCACCGGCCGATCCTCGCCGAGCTCGCCCGTCGCGGGACGCCGTTCCGTGGCGCCCTGTACGCCGGCCTCATCCTCACCGTCGAAGGCCCGGCGCTCCTCGAATGCAACGCCCGCTTCGGCGATCCGGAGACGGAGGCGATCGTGCCGCGGCTGGCCGTCCCGCTCGGGCCGCTCCTCCGGGCCGCCGCCGCCGGTGCCCTCCCGCCGACGATCGACGACCGGCCCATCGTCCCGGCGCTGCCCGGCGCGACCGTCGCGATCGTCCTCGCCGGCCGGGACTATCCCGCAGGTTCTGCCGATGGCGACGCGATCTCCGGGCTGGAGGAGGCAGCGGTGCTCGGTGGCATCGTCTTCCACGCCGGAACCCGCCGCACGGGTGACGGTGGTTTCGTCACCCACGGCGGTCGAATCGTCACCGTCGTCGGCCGAGGACCGGATCTCGCGGCGGCCCGCGCTGTCGCCGAACGGGCGACCGGCGCGATCGCGTTCGCGGGCCTCCAGCGTCGCCATGACATCGGGCTCCCGGTGGACGCGGATCGACAGCTCCACATGGCCCCCGTCGCGGCCGGAGGCGGCCGATGATCCCGCGCTACACGCTCCCCGAGATGGGCGCGATCTGGACGGACGAGGCTCGCTTCGCGGCGATGCTCAGGGTGGAGATCGCCGTCGCTCGGGCGGAGGCGGGACGGGGCCTCGTCCCGGCCGAGGCGCTCGCCGCCATCGAGGGCCGGGCGCGCGTGGATCCGTCCCGCATCGCCGAGATCGAGCGGATCACCGATCACGACGTCATCGCCTTCGTCAGCGCCGTCGCGGAGACCGTCGGGCCGGCAGGTCGCTATCTTCACCTCGGGCTCACGAGCAGCGATGTCGTGGACACGGCGCTCGCGCTCCAGCTTCGGGCGGCCGGCGACCGTCTTCTCGCCGACTGCGACGCACTCGTCCGGGTGCTCGTCCGGCGGGCCCGTGCCGAGGCGGGGACGACGATCATGGGACGGACCCACAGCGTCCACGCCGAACCGACGACGTTCGGGGCGAAGCTCGCCGGCTGGGCCTTCGAGGTCGACCGGGGTCGACGCCGCCTGGCGGCCGCGGTGGACGAGATCGGGACCGGGAAGATCAGCGGTCCCGTCGGGACGTACAGCCACCTCGATCCCGACGTCGAGGCGGAGGTCCTCGCCGCCCTCGGTCTGCATGCCGATCCGGTGAGCACCCAGATCGTGCAGCGCGACCGCCACGCCGCGCTCCTTGCCGCGATCGCCATCCTCGGCGGATCCCTCGAGCGGTTCGCGACGGAGATCCGCAACCTCCAGCACACGGAGATCGGCGAGGTCCAGGAACCGTTCCGGTCGGGTCAGAAGGGTTCGAGCGCGATGCCGCACAAGCGGAACCCGATCCTCAGCGAGCGGGTGGCGGGCCTCGCCAGGCTGCTCCGCGGCTACGCCCAGACCGCGTTCGAGGACCAGCCGCTGTGGCACGAGCGGGACATCAGCCACAGCTCGGCGGAGCGCGTCATCCTCCCCGACGCGACGATCGTCCTCGACTATCTGCTCGTGAAGATGGCCGGCCTGGTGGACGGCCTCGTCGTCCGGGCCGACCGGATGCGGGAGAACATCGAACGGGGTCTCGGGCTCCATGCGAGCGGTCGCGTCCTCCTCGCCCTCGTGGAGTCCGGCGGGCGCTCCCGCGAGGAGGCGTACGCGATCGTCCAGGCGGCGGCGATCCGAGCGGCCGACGAGCGCCGGCCCCTCCGCGATCTCCTGGCGCTCGATCCAGCCGTCGCCGGCCGACTCCCGCTCGCGACGCTCGACGCGTGCTTCGACGAAGCGACGACCCTGCGGCACGTGCCGGCGATCATTGCCCGCCTGGACCGCCTGGAGGCTTCGACCGATGTCGCTCGCTGAGCGATTCGTCCGCTCCGGCAAGGTTCGCGACCTCTACCGGCTCGGCGACGGTCGCCTCCTCCTCGTCGCCTCCGACCGGCTGTCCGCCTTCGACGTCGTCCTGCCGACGCCGATCGCGGATAAGGGTCGCGTCCTCACCGGCCTCTCCCGGTTCTGGTTTGCGGAGACGGCTCCGATCGTGCCGAACCATCTCGTCGCGACCGATCCGGCGGTCCTTCCCGAAGGTCTCGCGTCAGCCGACGCGCTGCGGGGCCGGATCATGGTCTGTCAGGAGGTCGAGATCCTGCCGGTCGAGGTCATCGTGCGGGGCTATCTCGCCGGGAGCGGCTGGGCCGCGTATCGGGCGACCGGCGAGCTGTGCGGGATCCGCTTGCCGGCCGGGCTCCGCGAGAGCGAGCGACTCCCGGAGCCGATCCTCACACCGTCCACCAAGGCACTCCCCGGCACCCACGACGAGAACATCCCGTTCGACGCCATGGTGAGTCTCCTCGGCGGCGACCGGGCGGCCGGCGAGCTCGCCGAGCAGGTGCGAGCCACCGCCATCGCGCTGTACCGCCGCACTGCCGCCGTCGCAGCGCGTGGCGGCATCCTCGTCGCCGACACGAAGTTCGAGTTCGGCCTGGATGCGGCGACCGGTGAGCTCGTCCTCGCCGACGAGGTCCTCACCCCGGACTCGTCGCGGTTCTGGGACGCCGCGACGTACGAGGCGGGCCGCCCGCAGGCGAGCTTCGACAAGCAGTACGTGCGGGACTGGCTCGATGCGACCGGCTGGGCCCGGACCGCGCCGGGCCCCGATCTTCCGCCGGAGGTCGTGGCCGGCACCCGGGCCCGCTACGTCGCCGCCTTCGAGCGAATCACGGGCGCGAGCTTCGGACGATATCTGAGGGAGGACGTGATCGCCCCATGACCGTGCCGATTCGCTACCGCTTCGCCGTCAACGTCGTCCCGCGAGCGGGGATCCTCGATCCCCAGGGTCGGGCGGTGGAGGGCAGCCTCGTCCACCTCGGGCTCGCCGGGATCTCGGAGATCCGGGTGGGGCGGCGGGTGGAGCTCACCGTCGAGGCGGACACCGAGGACGACGCGCGGCGGACGGTCGATCGGCTCGCCGGCGAACTCCTCGCGAATCCGCTCATCGAGGCATACGCGATCGAGCTGCTCGGCGCGATCGCTCCGCTCGCCGAGGCCGGTCGATGACCGTGCGGATCGGGGTCGTCGTCTTCCCGGGCAGCAACTGCGACGCCGACACGCTCCACGCCCTCACGATCGTCGGGGCGGAAGCCGTGCCCCTGTGGCACGAGTCCGTCGACCTCGGCGGTGCGGCGGCGGTCGTCCTGCCGGGTGGCTTCGCCTATGGCGACTACCTCCGCGCCGGCGTCATCGCCCGATTCAGCCCGGTCATGCGGAGCGTGGCCGCCTTCGCGTCCGGCGGCGGCCTCGTCCTCGGCATCTGCAACGGCTTCCAGGTCCTCGCGGAGGCGGGCCTCGTGCCGGGAGCCCTGCTCCGCAATCGCGGCCTGCGCTTCCTCGGACGGGACGTCCACGTCGTGCCGGAGCGCCTCGACACGCCGTTCACCCGCGCCCTCCCGGATCGCCGGCCGCTCCGCCTCCCGATCGCCCACGGCGAGGGGGCGTATTTCGCGGACGAGGCGTCGCTTGACGCGATCGAGGCGGCCGGCGGCGTCCTCTTCCGGTATGCGACCGCCGACGGACGAGCCGTCGCCGCGGATGACCGGGAGGCGAATCCGAACGGCTCGCTCCGCGCGATCGCCGGCGTCGTCGCCCCGAACGGCAACGTCGCCGGCCTCATGCCGCACCCGGAGCGCGCCACGGAGGCGGTCCTCGGCTCGGATGACGGTCGGCTCCTCCTGCGGTCCCTCGTCGAGGCGGCGGCCGAACGAGCGTCCGGTGCGGCGGTCGCCGTGGGCGCCCGATGACAATCGCCTCGGCGGCCGAGCCGCTGCACCGGACGCTCGGCCTCACGGACGAGGAGCTCGAGGCGATCCGCGAGCGCATCGGGCGTGATCCGAACGAGCTCGAGCTCGCGATGTTCAGCGTCATGTGGAGCGAGCACTGCAGCTACAAGAGCTCGCGACCGCTCCTGCGGACCCTGCCGACCGGCGGGCCGGGCATCGTCGCCGGACCGGGCGACAACGCCGGCGTCGTCGACATCGGCGACGGGATGGGCGTCGCCTTCAAGATCGAGTCGCACAATCACCCGAGCGCGGTCGAGCCGTACCAGGGGGCGGCGACCGGCGTCGGCGGGATCCTCCGCGATATCTTCACGATGGGGGCGCGGCCGATCGCCGTCCTCGATGCCCTCCGCTTCGGCGACCCGGCCGAGGCGCGAACCCGCCATCTCGTCGACGGCGTCGTCCGCGGCGTCGGTGGGTACGGCAACTGCGTCGGTGTCCCGACCGTCGGCGGCGAGCTCGTCTTCGATCCGAGCTATGCCGGCAATCCTCTCGTCAACGTGATGGCCATCGGGGTCCTCGACATCGCCCGTCTCACGCGCGCTCGGGCGGCCCGTCCCGGCGACCTCGTGGTCCTCTTCGGATCGGCGACCGGCCGCGACGGCATCGGTGGCGCGTCCGTCCTCGCGAGCGCGACGTTCACGGACGCCGATCCGTCTCGACGACCGGCCGTCCAGGTCGGCGATCCGTTCGCCGAGAAGCTCCTCATCGAGGCGAGCCTCGAGCTCATCGAGGCGGGCCTCGTCGAGGGGCTCCAGGATCTCGGCGCCGGCGGCATCACGTGCGCGACGTCGGAGCTCGCGGACGCCGGCGGGACCGGCATCGCCGTCGACCTCGACGCGATCCCCCGGCGGGAGCCGGGGATGGCGCCGTTCGAGGTGATGATCTCCGAGAGCCAGGAACGGATGTGCGCCGTCGTCCGACCGGAACGCTACGCGGCCGTCCGGGGGGTCTGCGAACGCTGGGGGCTGCCGGTCGCGGAAGTCGGCCGGGTGACGCCGGACGGCGCGCTCGTCGTCGTCGAGGGCGGGCTGGACGGGGCGGGCAGGCCGCGTGAGGGCGCCCGGGTCCTCGCCGACGTGCCCGCGCATGCGCTCGCATCCGGAGCGATCGTCCACTCCCGGCTCGCCGCGCCACCGCCCCGACGGCGGGCGGCCCCGGCCCCCGGACTCATCGAGGCGGCGGACGACGGTCTGCCGGAGCGGGGGATGGACCCCGGGGCGGTCCTCCTCGCCCTCCTCGGTTCGCCCAACCTCGCCTCGCGACGCTGGGTGACCGAGCAGTACGACTCGACGGTCCAGACGAACACGGTCGTCGGCCCGGGGCACGGTGCGGCGGTGCTCCGGATCAAGGGGACGACGAAGGCGCTCGTCGCCACGACGGATGGGAACCACGGCGTCGGGCTCGTCGATCCGTGGCTCGGGGCCGTCCTCAGCGTCGCCGAGGCGACCCGCAACGTGTCGATCACCGGCGCACGGCCGCTCGGCGTGACGAACTGCCTCAACTACGGGGATCCGACGCGGGCCGAGGCGTTCTGGCAGCTGAGCGAGGCGGTCCGCGGCGTCGGCGACGCGTGCCGGGCGCTGGATCTGCCGGTCACCGGGGGGAACGTCTCGCTCTACAACGAGTCGCCGGCCGGGGCGATCGCGCCCACGCCGGAGATCGGGGTCGTCGGGCTTCTCCAGGATGTCGCCCGGCGGGTCGGCCCGGCGTTCGTCGCCGTTGGCGACCGCATCGTCCTCATCGGCTCGGCGGTCCCGGGCCTCGTCGGGAGTGCCTATGCGGCCCTCGCCGGCGTCGCCTCGGAGGACGGCCCGCCGACGATCGATCTCGCCCGGGAAGCGGCGACGCAGGCGTTCGTCCGGGAGGCAGTGGAACAGTGTCTCGTCGCCTCCGCCCAGGACGTGTCCGGCGGTGGCCTCGCCGTCGCCCTCGCAGAAGCCGCCATGTGGGGCGACGTCGGGGCGTCGGTCCGTATCCCCGTCGCCGGCTCTCCGGCGGTGGAGCTGTTCGGCGAGAGCCCGTCGCGACTCGTCCTCGGCTGCTCGCCGGGTCACGCTCCTGCCCTCATCCTCCTCGCCGGACGGTTCGGGCTGCCGGTCAGGGAGATCGGCGCCGTCGGCGGCGAGCGGCTCGTGATCGAACTCGCCGGACATGGCGCCACCGGCGCCGCGGAGGAGCGGGGTTCGGGTGTCGCCGATGCGCTCGACGTCGGACTCATCGACCTCCGCCACGCGTGGGACCATGGACTCGGGCGAGCGCTCGGGATGGAGGCCTGACATGTGCGGCGTCTTCGGCGCGGTGCTCCCGGCGTCGTTCGGCACGACCGGGACGGAGGCAGGCTCGGTCGCCGCCCTCGGCCTCTTCGCCCTCCAGCACCGGGGCCAGGAATCGGCCGGGCTGGCCGTCAGCGACGGCGAGCAGCTCATGCTCTACAAGGACCTCGGCCTCATCTCGAGCGTCCTCGACGAGCGCCGCCTGCCGTCGCTCCGTGGCCGCCTTGCGATCGCCCACTGCCGCTATTCGACGACCGGGTCGACGGTCTGGGAGAACGCCCAGCCGACCCTCCGCCTCGGTCCTCGTCGGGCGCTCGCCATCGGCCACAACGGCAACCTCGTCAACACCCGGGAGCTGCTCGGGCGCCTCCGCGGCGGTCGGACACGGCTGCCGGCCTCGACCGACACGGAGCTGCTCACGGCGCTCCTCGCCGACGAGCCCGCCGCGGACACGGTCGATGCGCTGTGCCGGGTCCTGCCGACGGTCCGCGGCGCGTACAGCCTCGTCGTGCTCGACGAGCGGCGCGTCATCGGCGTCCGCGATCCGCACGGCTTCCGGCCCCTCGTCCTCGGCCGGCTGCCGGCGCCCGACGAGGCGGGCCTGGGTCGCGGCCTGTGGCCCGACGCCGCGACCGCGGACGGCTGGTGCCTGTCGTCCGAGACGGCGGGCCTCGACATCGTCGGCGCCGAGTACGTCCGGGACGTCGAGCCGGGCGAGCTGGTCATCCTCGAGGAGGGACGGCTGCCGCGATCGGTCCGCTTCGCGCCGGCCGACCCCGCCCTCTGCGTGTTCGAGCTCATCTACTTCGCCCGGCCCGACTCGTACATGGAGGGCCGCAACCTCTACGAGGTCCGGCGGCGGATGGGGATGGAGCTGGCCCGCGAGCATCCGACCGAGACGGATCTCGTCATGCCGGTCCCCGACACCGGCGCCCCCGCGGCCGCCGGCTTCGCCGAGGCGATCGGGATCCCGTATCGGGAGGGTCTCGTCCGCAATCGCTACACCGGACGGAGCTTCATCCAGCCGTCGCAGACGATGCGCCAGCGGGGCGTCACGATCAAGCTCAACCCGCTTCGGGAGGTCGTGCGGGGCCGGCGCCTCACCGTCGTCGACGACTCGATCGTGCGGGGCACGACGACCAGGCAGATCGTCGAGATCCTCCGCCGCGCCGGCGCGACCGAGGTCCACGTGCGGATCAGCGCACCGCCCATCTTCCACCCATGCTTCTACGGGATCGACACGCAGATCGAGACCGAGCTCATCGCCGGCTCGCGGTCGCTCGAGGAGATCCGGGCGTTCATCGGTGCGGATTCGCTCGGCTACCTCTCGATCGGCGGCGTCCTCGCCGCCCTCGACCTGCCATACGAGCAGTTCTGCTTCGCCTGCTTCGACGGGCGGTACCCGGAGCCGGTGCCATACGACGCGGCCCGCCGCAAGTTCGTGCTCGAGGAGGCGTCGGTCGAGGTCGGTGGCTGAGGACGGCAAGGGCGCCGCTCCACGACCCGCCTATGGTCGGGCCGGCGTCGACGTGGCCGCCGGCGATCGGGCGGTCGCGCTCATGGCGGCCCACGTCGCGTCGACCCGACGACCGGAGGTCGTCGGCGGGATCGGCGGCTTCGGCGCGGCCGTCGCGATCCCGGCCGGATATCGCGAGCCGCTCCTCGTCTCGTCGACCGACGGTGTCGGGACGAAGACGGCGATCGCCAGCCGCCTGGGCCGCTACGACACGATCGGCCGTGATCTCGTCGCGGCGATCGCGGACGATGTCGTGTGCTCGGGCGCGAGGCCGCTGTTCCTCCTCGACTACATCGCCGTCGGCCGGCTCGACCCGACGATCGTCGCGGAGCTCGTCGGTGGGGTGGCGGCCGGCTGTCGCGACGCCGGGTGCGCGCTCGTCGGCGGTGAGACGGCGGAGCATCCGGGTCTCATGGCGGCGGACACGTTCGATCTCGCCGGCTGCTGTGTCGGGGTGGTCGAGCGGGACGAGCTCATCGACGGTCGTTCGGCGGCGGAGGGCGACGTGATCGTCGGCCTCGCTGCCTCCGGCCTCCACGCGAACGGCTTCTCGCTCGTGCGGTCCGTCGTGGACGCCCACGGTCTCGACCTCCGGGCGTCGTATCGCGAGACGCTCGAGCGGGTCCTCGGTGACGACGCGACCGACGCGACGCTCGCCGCGGACGTCGCGCTCGGCATCGCCACGGACGTGGCAGTCACCTCCGCCGTCCAGGACACCGGCATCCCCGCGGTCCGGGCGGAGCGGACCCTCGGGGATGTCCTCCTCACGCCGACGACGATCTACAGCGCCGCGATCCTCGACCTCGGCGACGCCCTTGCGGGGTTCGGCGGCCTCCGCGGCGTCGCCCACATCACGGGCGGCGGGCTGCCGGGCAACGCGCCACGCGCCGTCCCGACGGGTCTCGGCGTCCGCCTCGACCCGTCGCGCTGGCCGATGCCGTCGGCGATGCGGCTCATTGGCAGGCTCGGCGGTCTCGACGAGCCTGAGCTCCGGGCGACCTTCAACGGCGGGCTCGGCATGATCGCGATCGTCGCCCCGACGGCGGCGCGGGCGGCGATCGCGTCGCTCGCCCGATCCGGCATCGGGTCGTGGGTCGTCGGGGAGGTCGTCGCCGGAGCGTCCCTCGACGGCGTCCGGTACGTGGAGGGACCACTCGGATGACGGCGCCGCTCGTGGCCAGCTCCGGTGGCCGGATCGCCGTCGCCGTGAGCGGCGCGGGGAGCAATCTGCGGGCGCTCGTCGAGGCCGAGCGGCGGGGGGCGCTCGGCGGCGGCCGGATCGTCCTCGTGGTTGCCGACCGACGGTGCCCGGCGCTCGCCTGGGCGGCAGCGGAGGGGATCGACACGGCGCTCGTGGCGGGTGGTCCGGACGGGGCCGTCCGCGACGCGCTCGACGGCGCGACCCCCGACGTCGTCGTCCTCGCGGGCTACCTCCGGATCGTCGGGCGGCTGACGCTCGAGGCGTATGCCGGCCGGATCCTCAACGTCCATCCCTCCCTCCTGCCGGCGTTTCCGGGCGCCCATGCCGTCCGGGACGCCCTCCGTCACGGCGTCCGGGTGACGGGGGTCACCGTCCATCGCGTCGATGCGACGCTCGATGGGGGGCCGATCGTCGCCCAGGAGGCGCTGGCGATCCTCGACGGTGACGACGAGGCGAGCCTCCTCGACCGCCTCCACGCGGTCGAGCATCGACTCCTGCCGCGGGTCGTGGCGGCGGCGCTCGGCGGCGGCGACCGGCCGCCGCGCCGGGCGCTCCTCTCGGTGAGCGACAAGACGGGACTCGTCGCGTTCGCCGGCGCGCTCGTCCGCCACCGGTTCGAGCTCGTCTCGACCGGCGGCACCGCCCGCGCCCTCCGCGACGCCGGTCTGGCCGTGATCGACGTGGCGGCCGTGACGGGCTTCCCGGAGATGCTCGATGGCCGGGTCAAGACGCTCCACCCGCGGATCCATGCCGGGATCCTCGCCGATCGGCGCCGCCCGGACCATCGTGCGGCGCTCCGTGCCGCGGGGATCGACGCGTTCGAGGTGGTCGTCGTCAACCTGTACCCGTTCGCCGCGGCTGCCGAACGTCCCGGGACGACGATCGACGAGCTCATCGAGGAGATCGACATCGGCGGACCGTCGCTCATCCGGGCGGCGGCCAAGAACCAGGCGTCGGTCGCGGTCGTCGTCTCGCCCGCGCGGTATCCCGCGGTGGTGGCAGCGCTGGACGCCGACGGGGCTATCCCGGCGGCTATTCGGGCGGCGCTCGCCATCGAGGCATTCCGCCTCACTGCAGCATACGACTCCCGCGTCGCCGCCGAGCTGCCGAGCCGGCTGGCCGCGGCCGGGATCATCGAGCCAGACGAGCCGGGGACGCCCGGAGCCGCGGATCCGTATCCGCCGCTGCTCACGGTGGCCCTCGAGAAGGTCGAGACGCTTCGCTACGGCGAGAATCCGCACCAACCGGCGGCGCGCTACCGGCGGCCGGGCGCGACGGATCGCGACGGTCCCTTCGCGACGGATCGGCCGCCCGTCCAGGGCAAGCCGCTCAGCTACAACAACGTCCTCGATGCCTCGGCCGCCGCGACGATCGCCCGCACCCTCCGGGGACCGGCCGCGGTCGTCGTCAAGCACCTCACCCCGTGCGGCGCCGCGGAACGCGGGACGCTCGGGGCGGCCTGGCACGATGCGCTCGCCGGCGATCCCGTCTCCGCGTTCGGAGGCGTCGTTGCCCTCACCCGGACCGTGGACGGGGCGACGGCCGCGGCGCTTCGCGAGATCTTCCTCGAGGTCGTCGTCGCGCCGTCCTTCGATCCGGCGGCGCGGGCGCTGCTCGCCGAGCGACCGAACCTGCGGCTCGTGCTCGATCCCGCCCTCGACGCGGCGGACGACCCTGCTCGCGCTGCCGATCGCGATTCCGGCCCGTCGCCGTTCGGGGCGATCCGGAGTGCCGGGGGCGCGATCCTCGTCAGCGCGGCGGACAGCGAACCTGACGATCCGGCCTCGTGGACGGTCGCCACGCGCCGTCCCCCGACCGCCGCCGAGCGGCGGGATCTCGACCTCGCCTGGCGGCTCGTCCGTGGCGCACTGAGCAACGCGATCGTCGTCGTCAGGGACGGGCGGCTCATCGGCGTCGGCAGCGGTCAGACCTCGAGGCTCGACGCGGCGAGGATCGCGGTCGATAAGGCACGTACGTTCGCCGGGGCCGACGCGCTCGACGGCGCCGCGGCCGCGTCCGACGCGTTCTTTCCGTTCCCGGATGGCGCCCTGATCCTCCTCGATGCCGGCGTCGCGGCGATCGTCCAGCCCGGCGGCTCGGTCCGCGACAGCGAGGTGATCGCCGCCGTCGATGCGGTCGGCGCGACGATGCTGACCACCGGCGTCCGCCACTTCCGGCATTGACGGTTCTGGTCATCCGGCGCTCGGGCCGGATCGGCGGTCCGGCGTAGACTTGCAGGTCCCGATACAGCACCCCACGGAGGTGGACGATGACCGGACCGATGAACGGACCGCAGGACTCGAACGCTGGCGAGCCGCCCGCGGGAGCGCGCGACGACCGGCACGCTCGATGGATGGGCCAGCTCCAGTCGATGATCGACGACCTTGCGACGGCGGCGGCGCCGACGCTCCGCGAGATCGGTGCGAAGGCGGCCGAGCTCGCCGCGAAGGCGGGCGACGCGGCCGGGCCGATCGCCCAGCGGGCGGCCGTCGCCACCTCCGACGTCGGCCAGCGGCTCGCCGCGCGCGGTCGTGAGATCGCGACGGATCTCCGCCGACCCGGGGAGGCCGGTGAAGCGACCGCGGGACCGGACGCGTCGTCGGCGGCGCCGACCGAGGCGCCGACGCTCGCACCCGGCGACCCGGCAGACGGACCGGGGCCGACCTCGACCTGACGGACGAGGGCCCCGCGAGCGCGCGGGATCGGACCCGGGAGCGCAGGGCGCCCCTGCTACCATCGCTCTCCCATGTCCGCCGAACGCCGCCGCTTCTACGTCACCACGGCCATCGCCTACGCGAACAACCGGCCCGGTCTCCACACCCTGTACGAGGTGATCGGAGCGGACGTCGTCGCGCGCTGGCATCGGATGCTCGGTGACGACACGCGGTTCCTCACCGGGACGGACGAGCACTCGGTGAACATCGCCGAACAGGCGGCAGCGGAGGGCCGGAGCCCCCGGGCCTTCGTCGACGAGAAGGTCGCCCAGTTCGAGACGGCAGAGGCCGCCCTCTCGATCGCCGCGGACCGGTTCATCCGGACGACCGATCCGGACCACGTCCGCGCGGCCCAGGAGATGGTCCGCCGGGCGCACGCGAACGGCGACGTCTACCTCGGCACCTACGAGGGCTGGTACTGCCCGAACGAGGGATTCCGGAACGCGAGTGACGTCCAGGAGACGGCCCGCGGGACGATCTGCCCGAACCATCCGGACGTTCCGCTCCAATGGCTGACGGAGCGGAACTGGTTCTTCCGGTTGTCCGCCTACCAGGAGCGCCTCGAACGTCACTACGCGGAGCACCCGGAGTTCGTCCAGCCCGCCTATCGGCGGAACGAGATGCTCGGCTTCATCCGTGGCGGGCTCGAGGACTTCTCGATCAGCCGGGCGGGCGCCGGCTGGGGGATCCCGTTCCCCATCGGGGAGGACGGGCAGACCGCCCAGCGCGAGGACGGGAGCTGGGACCTCGAGGCCGGCACGATCTACGTCTGGTACGACGCGCTCATCAACTACATCACCGGTGCCGGGTTCCCCGACGACCCGGCGTCGTTCGAACGATGGTGGCCGGCCGACCTGCAGATCATCGGAAAGGACATCGCTCGCTTCCACACGATCTTCTGGCCGGCGATGCTGTGGAGCGCGGGCCTTGAAGCTCCGCGCCGTGTCTGGGTCCACGGCTGGCTGCTCAGCGCCGATGGTGAGCGGATGAGCAAGAGCCGCGGCAACTTCCTCGATCCCGCCGCGGTCGTGGCGGCGTTCGGCGCGGACGGGGCGCGATACACCACGCTCCGCGAGGTGGCCTTCGATCGCGACACGGAGGTGTCGTGGGATTCGTTCGTCCGCCGCTACAACGCCGACCTTGCGAACGACTTCGGGAACCTCCTGAACCGGACGGTGAGCATGGTGAACCGCTATCTCGGCGGCGAGCGTCCGGCGCCGACCGGCGATGGCACGCTCGTGTCCGCCTGGGCGACCGCCGCCGGCGCGTACGCCGATCGGCTCGAGCGCTGCCTCCTCCACGAAGCGCTCGCGTCGCTCTGGGAGTTCGGCGGCGCGGCGAACCGGCTCGTCGATCTCGAGAAGCCCTGGGATCTCCACAAGGCGGCGAGCGCGGGCGACGCGGGGGCAAGCAGCCGGCTGCGGGGCGTGCTCGGCGACCTCGTCGAAGCCTGCCGCCTCATGGCCCTCGCCGCTGCGCCGTTCCTTCCGGCGACCGCTCCTCGGGCGCTCGCCCAGATCGGCTTCGACTACCCGTACGGCGCGGACGGGAATGGTGGGCCGGCGCTCGGCGACGAGCTTCGCTGGGGAGCCCATCTCGCCGTCGCCGGACGGGTCGGGACAGCGATGCCGCTCTTCCCGCGGCTCGATCCCGAGACCGCCGCCGGCTGAACGCTCCAGGCGACGGGGTCCGATCGTCCCGATGCGGCTCATCGACACGCACTGTCACGTCCAGGCGGACCGGTTCAGCGGCGACGTCGATCTCGTCGTCGGCGCCGCCCGCAGCGCCGGCGTGGAACGGATCCTCGTCCCCGGCTGGGATCTCGACTCGTCCGAGCGAGCGCTGGAGCTGGTCGAGCGCATTCCGTGGCTCGACGCGGCCGTGGGGATCCACCCGCACGAGGCATCGGCCGTCGCACCGGCAACCTGGGACCGGATCGTGGAACTGGCGGCCGATGCGCGGGTCGTGGCGATCGGCGAGACCGGCCTCGACTTCGATCGGGTCTTCAGCCCGATCGACGCCCAACGGTCGAACCTCCGCCGCAATCTCGCCCTCGCCCTGGCGACCGGCAAGCCGGCGATCCTCCATTGCCGGTCCGGAGCTGGTCGCCGCGATGCGCAGGACACGCTCGTCGCGGAGCTGGAGCGCGCGGGGTTCGCCGATCCGGCGACCATCGCCGCGTTCGCGGGTCGACCGCCGGCGATCGTCCACAGCTTCTCCGGCCCGCTCGACTATGCGGCGAGGATGCTCGAGCTCGGCTGTGCGGTGAGCTTCTCGGGCCTCGTCTTCCGGGCGGGCGAGGAGTCGAGCGCGGATGTGGTGCGACTCGTCCCGACCGATCGACTGCTCGTCGAGACGGACTCGCCGTTCCTGTCGCCGCCCGGGGCGCCGCGCCGGCGCAATGCTCCGGAGCATGTCGGCATCACCGCCGTCTGGGCCGCCGATCGACGCGGCGAGGACCCGGTGCCGTTCGGGGATCGACTCATCGACGCCTACGACGCGACGTTCCGGAGGCGTCCGCCGGTCAACTCGCGCCGCGCCGCCGTCCTGCCGAAGGGCGAGAGTTGACACCGGCCGAGCGCCTCGGCTAGCATGCTGGCACTCTCCCATGGAGAGTGCTAAACGGGCGATCGCCCACCTCCGATGGTCGACGGTGCGCCGGCGGCGGGGTCGGAGCGGCACCCCGGATGGCCTCGACACGCTCGGTGAACCGGGGCGTTCGACGGAGCACCACCGTCACGCCCCATCGTCCAGGACGGCGGATGCCGCCGTTCGAAGGAGGGATCGCACCTTGGCCACCGCCACCACGAAGAAGCTCCGACCACTCGGCGACCGCGTGGTCATCCAGCCGACGGCCCGCGAAGAGATGACGAAGAGCGGCATCGTCCTGCCGGACACCGCGAAGGAGAAGCCCCAGGAGGGCGTCGTCCTCGCCGTCGGCCCCGGCCGCATCCTCGACGACGGCAAGCGCGAGCAGATCGACGTGAAGAAGGGCGACAAGGTCCTCTACGCGAAGTACGCCGGGACCGAATTCAAGGTCGACGGCGAGGACCTCCTCATCGTCAGCCAGAAGGACATCCTCGCCATCGTCGAGGGCTGACCCTCGCGCACGGCGCTCACCCCAGAACCACCACGGAGGGATCCGAGAACCCCATGGCCAAGCAGCTCATCTTCGACGAGTCCGCTCGTCGTCAGCTCAAGACGGGCATCGACCGGCTCGCCGACGCGGTCCGCGTCACGATCGGCCCCAAGGGCCGCAACGTCGTCCTCGACAAGAAGTTCGGCTCGCCGACGATCACGAACGACGGCGTGACGATCGCTCGTGATATCGAGCTCGAGGATCCCTTCCAGAACATGGGCGCGCAGCTCCTCAAGGAAGTCGCGACCAAGACGGATGACGTCGCCGGCGACGGCACGACGACTGCGGTCGTCCTCGGCCAGGCGATGGTCGCCGAGGGCCTTCGGGTCGTCACGGCCGGGGCCAACCCGATGGTCGTCAAGCGCGGCATCGAGAAGGCGGTCGAGGCGATCGTCGCGGAGATCAAGAAGCAGTCCCGCCCGGTCGACAACCGCGAGCAGATCGCGGCGGTCGCCGCGATCAGCGCCGCCGATCCCGAGGTCGGCGAGATCATCGCCGAGGTGATGGACAAGGTCGGCAAGGACGGCGTCATCACCGTCGAGGAGGGCCAGAGCCTGGGCCTCGAGAAGGAATACACGGAGGGGATGCAGTTCGACCGAGGCTACATCTCGGCGTACTTCGTCACCAACGCCGATCGCATGGAGGCGGTCCTCGAGAACCCCAGGATCCTCATCACGGACAAGAAGATCTCGAGCGTCCAGGACATGCTCCCGGCCCTCGAGAAGGTCGTCCAGCAGGGCAAGCCGGTCGTCATCATCGCCGAGGACATCGACGGTGAGGCGCTCGCGACTCTCGTCGTCAACAAGCTCCGGGGGACCGTCCAGGTTCTCGCGGTCAAGGCCCCGGGCTTTGGCGACCGGCGCAAGGAGATGCTCCGCGACATCGCCATCCTCACCGGCGGCACGGTCA
This sequence comes from Chloroflexota bacterium, assembly GCA_015478725.1. Taxonomy (NCBI): domain Bacteria; kingdom Bacillati; phylum Chloroflexota; species Chloroflexota bacterium. The sequence continues at coordinate 69,356 of JADMIG010000010.1, forward strand.
TCAGCGAGGAGATCGGTCGCAAGCTCGACAGCGTCGGGCTCGAGGACTTCGGCGAGGCCCGTCGCGTCGTCGCCACGAAGGACGACACGACGATCGTCGACGGCGCCGGCGCACCGGACCAGATCAAGGCCCGGATGAGCCAGATCAAGGCGCAGATCGAGGACACGACCTCGGACTACGACAAGGAGAAGCTCCAGGAGCGCCTCGCCAAGCTGGCCGGTGGCGTCGCCGTCATCAAGGTCGGTGCCGCGACCGAGGTCGAGCTCAAGGAGAAGAAGCACCGCATCGAGGATGCCCTCTCGACGACCCGCGCGGCCGTCGAGGAAGGTCTCGTCGCCGGCGGCGGCACGACCCTCCTCCAGGCCATCCCGGCGCTCGACAAGCTCAAGCTGGAAGGAGACGAGCAGGTCGGCGTAGATATCGTCCGCAAGGCGCTCGAGGCGCCGGCCCGCCAGATCGCCGACAACGCCGGCGCGCGCGGCGAGGTCGTCGTGGAGCAGGTCCGCAAGGCCAAGATCGGCCACGGCTTCGACGCCCTCAAGGGCGAGTACGGCGACATGTTCAAGAAGGGCATCGTGGACGCCGCCAAGGTGACCCGCTCGGCGCTCCAGAACGCCGCCTCCATCGCCGCGATGGTCCTCACGACGGAGACGCTCATCACGGACATCCCGGAGAAGAAGGACGCGGCCGGCGGTGGCGGCGGTCACGGCCACGGCGGCGGGGACATGGACTTCTAGTCCGTCAGCGTCCGCCGGGGACCGCCCTCGACGGTCGCACGCTCAGGCGACAGATGAGAGCCGGGTCATCCATCCGTGGATGCCCCGGCTCTCGCGCTGCCAGCTCGCCAGCCGCGCCCGCTCGCTCCGGACGGCGGGGATTTCGGCGTCTGCTTGGAGACCACGCGAGAACGGCCAACCTGACCTCCGGTACGACCGGTACGTTGACAGGGGGTCCGTCTCGCGGTCAGGCTGAGCGGGCCGCCGGCCAGAACAGCCGGCGCGATGGAGGTATCAATCGTGCTTCGACGCCTCGCCGCCCTCGTGGCGGTCACCGCTCTCGTCCTCGCGGCGTGCACGTCCTCGGCTCCGGCGCTCACGGATCCCAAGGACATCCTCACCAAGTCGATCGCCGCGCTCCAGGGCATGAAGACCGCCCACCTGCACCTCGACGTGTCCGGATCGTTCACCGGCGATGTGACGGGGAGCGGGACGCCGACGTCGATCGATCTGTCCGGCACGAAAGCGGACGCGGACATCGACCTCGCGAACAAGGACCTCCACCTGTCGGTCTCGGTCCCGGCCCTCCTCGGCGTCTCTGCCGACGTCATCGTCATCGGCAACGACACCTACACGAAAGTGAGCCTGATCGGACCGAAGTACAAGAAATCGACGACGAGCGCGGCGCTCGCGTCGTTCGCTCCGCTCGACTCGGGTGGGGCGCTCCCGTCGGGCGTGCCCACCGATCCGCAGCAGATCCTCGCCGACGTCAAGGCTGCGCTCGACAAGCTCTCGACGCCGCCGGTGAAGAATCCCGACGAGCAGTGCGGTTCGCAGCAGTGCTACAAGGTGAGCCTGTCGATCGCGCCTGCCGACCTCGCCGCAGCCGGGATGCCGCTCGGGACGGGCGTGAGCGGAACGGCCGCGGTGGATGTCTGGGTCCAGAAGGCGGATCTCATCCCGGCAAAGATCGTCGCCTCGGTCAACGGTGGGAGCCAGGGCTCGCTGACCCTGACACTCGTCCTCTCGAACGTCAACGGCACCGTGACCATCACCGCACCCCCGGCGGACCAGATCGACACTTCGGGCTCCTGACCGGAGCGTCGAGGCTCGGAGGCTCACCCGCCGATACAATCGGCCGGTGAGCCCAGAGACGACCGGACAACCACCACCGCCGCCGGCCGCGCCGGACGCAACGGCAGACGCCGACGGCTTCGGCGACGGCCCCTGGGAGGACCTCGACCCGGCGTGGCGCGCACCGCAGGAGCCGGCGCGGTTTCGCGACGATGTGCCCCTCGGGGCGCCGACGACCGAGGGTGCCCCCCTCGATCCGATTGCGCGCGCCGCGGCGACGAGCGCCCTCGCGGAACGGATGGTCGCGAACCTCAACCCGGAGCAGGCCCGCGCCGTCACGACGACGGACGGTCCGCTCCTCATCCTCGCCGGCGCCGGGTCGGGGAAGACGCGGGTCCTCGCCCATCGCGTCGCCTACCTCGTCGGGGTCCACGGCGTCCGGCCATGGCAGATCCTCGCCGTCACCTTCACGAACCGGGCCGCGGGCGAGCTTCGCGAGCGGATCGTCGCGCTGCTCGGGGAGACGGTGGGGAAGGACGTCCAGGCCGGGACCTTCCACGCTCTCTGCGCCCGTGTCCTCCGGCGCGATGGGGCCGCGATCGGGATCCGCCGCGACTTCGTCGTCTACGACACAGAGGACCAGCAGGCGCTCATGAAACGGATCCTCGTCGAGGAGGGGATCGAGCCGAAGGGGCCGACCCGACCGGCGCCGATCCTCTCGCGGATCAGCCGGGCGAAGAACGAGATGGTCGACCCGAGCGAGATCGACGACACGATCCCGATCACCGGCGGGCGGATCGCCGTCGCCCGGCTCGCCGCCCGCTACGATGAGCGGCTGCGGGCCGCCGGCGGCCTCGACTTCGACGACCTCCTGCTCGCCGCGGTGCGGCTGTTCGAGGGCGCCCCGGAGGTCCTCGCTCACTATCAGGACCGCTGGCGCTACCTCCACGTGGACGAGTACCAGGATACGAACCGACCGCAGTACCTGTGGATCAAGGCACTCGCCGCGCGCAGTCGGAACCTGACGGTCGTGGGTGACGACGATCAGAGCATCTACGGCTGGCGTGGCGCCGACATCAGGAACATCCTCGACTTCGAGCGGGACTACCCCGACGCGACGGTCGTCAAGCTCGAACAGAACTACCGGAGCACCCAGCTCATCCTCGACGCGGCGCACGCCGTCGTCTCGCGGAACACGGCCCGCACGGACAAGAAGCTCTGGACCGCGAACGAGTCGGGACGGCCGATCCGTCGCTACGAGGCGTACGACGAGGACGACGAGGCGGAATGGATCGCCCGCCGGATCGAGGAGCTCGGCGGCGGCGGATCGATCCTCACCCGACGGGCCGAGCGCGACGACGCCGACCTTCGCCCGAAGGACATCGCCGTCATGTACCGCATGAACGCCCAGTCCCGAGCCATCGAGGAGGCGTTCCTGCGCTACGGGATCCGTTACCAGATCGTCGGCGGGACGCGCTTCTATCAGCGCCGCGAAGTCAAGGACGCCCTGGCGTACCTGCGCATCCTCCGTTCGGACACGGACGTCGTGAGCTTCGAGCGGATCATCAACGTGCCGGGCCGCTCCATCGGCGAGCGAACGCTCGAGGCGCTCCGGACCGCCGCCACGCGGGGCGGACTCTCGAGCTGGGGCGCGATCGAGGCGGCGATCGCGGGCGAGCACGGACTCGCCGACCTCGCCCCGCGGGCGCGGAACGCCATCACGGACTTCGCGATCCTCATCCGCCGCCTCCGGGCACGGATCGGCGTCCTGCCGCTGCCCGAGCTCCTCGACGACGTCCTCGAGGCGTCCGGCTACCGGGCGATGCTCGCCGACGGCTCCGAGGACGGGGAGGAACGATGGGCGAACCTCCTCGAGCTGCGGTCCGTGGCGACGCGCTACGACGACCTCACACCGGAGGACGCCCTCGATCGGCTCCTCGAGGAGACGGCACTCGTCGCCGACCAGGACAGCTACGAGGGCGAGGCGGACGCGGTGACCCTCATCACCCTCCATGCGGCGAAGGGACTCGAGTTCCCAGTCGTCTTCATCGCCGGACTCGAGGAAGGCGTCTTCCCGACGAGCCGCGCGATCGACGCGGAGCGGGAGATGCCGCCGCGCCTGGGCCCGATGGAGGAGGAGCGGCGGCTCGCATATGTCGGGATCACGCGGGCGAAACGGCGACTGCATCTCACCCATGCGTCGCGTCGCATGTTCCGCGGGATGGGTCAGCTCTCGATCCCGTCGCGGTTCCTCGTCGAGATCCCGGCCGAGCTCATGGAGGGTCCGCTCCTCGTCGACGCGGGTGGTTCGGCCGGACCGCTCGACCTCGATCTCGTCTTCGGTCGGCGGGGCGGCCGACTGGTCGGCGGTCAACGGCCCGGCGGTGGACGAGCGAGCGGCGCGGCCAGGCCCGGGGGTGCCGCGTTCCGCGAAGGGAGCGGCCGTCCGGGTGCGCCGATCGACGGCGCGTTCCAGCCGACTCGGGACCTTGCCGCGCGACGGGCCGCGTTCGCTGCCGGGGCGCCGTCGGGAAGCCTCCGCCCTCCGACCGGTGGCCAGGGCGGCCGGAGGATCGGCGCCTGGGACGACGAGCCGTCGGCGGACGACGCCCGGGCTGCGGAGCTCGCCCACGCGGACGAGCTCCCGATCCGGCGGGTCGATGCACCCGAGCGTCCGCCCGTCCGACCCGCGCGACCGGCGGTTCCGGGTGAACGACGGTTCCGGGACGGCGACCGGGTGCGCCATCCACGATTCGGCGACGGGATCGTCGTCACCTCGAAGCTCACCCGGGCCGACGAGGAGGTGACGGTCGCCTTCGGCGATCCCGGCGTCGGGCGCAAGACCATGCTCGCGAGCCTCGCGAGCATCGATCTCGTCGGATAGTCAGGCCGTGTCCGCCCGACCGATCCTCGACGACGTCGTCGCGGTCGCCGATTTCGAGTCGATCGCCCGTTCCCTCATGGCTCGGGCGGCATTCGACTACATCGCCGGCGGCGCTGGCGATGAGCTCACGCTGGCCGAGAACCTCGCCTCCTGGCGCCGTCGGATCCTCCGCCCGCGGGTCCTCGTCGACGTGCGCGCCCTCGACACCACGACGACGTTCCTCGGCGATACGGCCGCCCTCCCGCTCGCCATCGCCCCGATCGCGGCCCACGGCCTCGCGCATCCGGACGCCGAACTCGCCACCGCACGGGCCGCCGCCGCGGCCGGCATCCTGTTCGTCCTCTCGACGATGGCGACTCGATCGATCGAGGAGGTCTCCCGGGCCGCTCCGACGGGCATCCGATGGTTCCAGCTCTACGTCCAGGGTGATCGTGCGTTCGCCCGAACACTCGTCGAACGGGCCGCCGCGGCCGGGTACCGGGCGATCGTCCTCACCGTCGACCTGCCGGTCCTCGGCTCTCGCGAGCGCGACCGCCGGAACGGATTCCGGCTCGACGTGCCGCTTGGGAACTTCCCGAACCGGGTGGCCCAGGTGACGAGCGGTGCGACAGCGACGGACGGCTACGGCGTCCTCGGTGGGCAGCGCCATGTCGGCCTCGTCTGGGAGGACGTGGCGGAGATCCGGTCGTGGACCGGGCTCCCGCTGGTCCTCAAGGGCATCCTCGAGCCGGAGGACGCGCTGCGGGCGGTCGAGAGCGGCGCCGACGCGATCGTCGTCTCGAACCACGGCGCCCGGCAGCTCGATCGGGTCGCGCCCGCACTCGACGTCCTCGAGGGGATCGTCGCCGCGGTCGGCGGTCGGATCGAGGTGTACGTGGATGGCGGGGTCCGGCGCGGATCGGATCTCGCGATCGCCCGCGCGCTCGGGGCGCGCGGCGTCCTCGTCGGCCGGCCCGTCCTGTGGGCCCTCGCCGCGGGTGGTGAGGCGGGCGTCGCGCGCCTCCTCGCGCTGTTCCGCGAGGAGTTCGAGACCACCCTGGCCCTGCTCGGTACACCGACGGTCGACGCCATCGCGCGTGATCGCGTCCGGTGAGCGGTCTGCCGGTCGATCCGGCGCTCGTCGAGGCGGCGGCCGCGCTGGACCAGCCGGCGGCACGGGCGCGCCATGCCGAGCTCGTGACGGCGATCCGGCAGGCAGACCGCCAGTACTACGAGGATGACGCGCCGGAGCTCGCGGATGCGGCATACGACGCCCTGTTCCGCGAGCTCGTCGCGCTCGAGGCAGCGCAGCCGGACCTTCGGACGGCCGACTCGCCGACGCAGCGGGTCGGCGGCAGTCCCGGAGCGAGCACGTTCGCGAAGGTCCGCCACGAGCGTCCGATGCTCTCGCTCGCCAACGCGTTCAGCCACGACGAGCTCCGGGCGTTCGATGTCCGCGTCCGGCGCGGCCTGGGCCTGGGCGCAGCCCCGGAGGCGGTGCCGGATCTGCGCTACGTCGCGGAGCTGAAGATCGACGGCCTCGCGATCAGCATCCGCTTCGATGACGGCCGGTTCGTCCGCGGTGCGACGCGCGGCGATGGCACGACCGGCGAAGACGTCACGGCGAACCTTCGGACGATCGCGGTGATTCCGGCCAGCCTCCGCGAACCGGTCTCGCTCGAGGCACGGGGCGAGGTGTACATGCCGAAGGCCGAGTTCGCCCGCATCAATGCGGAGCGCGATGAGGCCGAACTCCCGCTCTACGCGAACCCCCGCAACAGCGGGGCGGGATCGCTCCGCCAGCAGGACCCGGCGGTCACCGCGGCGCGCCGCCTCTCGGCCTGGTTCTATCAGCTCGTCGAAGATCTGCCAGCGACGGCTTTGCCCTCGACCGGCGGTGCCACGAACGAGCCGATCGCGAGCCAGTCCGCCGCGCTCGCCCGGCTCGTCGCGCTCGGCCTGCCCGTCGATCCGGCGTATGTCGCCGACCTCGACATGGAGGGCGTCATCTCCTACACGGAACGCTGGCGCGAGGCGCGACACGCGCTGCCGTACGAGACGGACGGCGTCGTCGTCAAGGTGGACCGGTACGACCAGCAGGCCCGCCTCGGCATGGTGAGCCGGGCGCCCCGCTGGGCGATCGCCTTCAAGTTCCCGCCGGAGCGGGTGACCACCGTCGTGGAGGACATCGTGCCGTACGTCGGGCGGACCGGGACGCTCACCCCGGTCGCGCACCTCCGGCCGGTCGTCGTCGCCGGCTCAACCGTCGCGCGGGCGACCCTCCACAACTTCGACGAGGTTCGCCGCAAGGACATCCGGATCGGGGACACGGTCGTCCTCCAGAAGGCCGGTGACGTCATCCCGGAGGTGGTCGGCCCGGTCGTCGAGCGGCGGACCGGAGCCGAGCGGATCTTCGAGCTCCCGGAGTCCTGTCCGGTGTGTGCGACACCGGTCGTCCGCGATACCGGGGCCGTCCGGACGTACTGCCCGAATCCCGTCTGTCCGGCGCGCGTCGCCCAGGAGTTCGCTCATTTCGCCGGTCGCGGCGGGATGGACATCGACGGGGCCGGGTGGGCCGTGCTCGAGCAGCTCCTCCAGCGCGGCATGGTCCGGACGCGGGGCGACTTCTACCGGCTCACGGTCGAGGACATCGAGACGCTCGAGCGGTTCGCCCGGAAGAGCGCGGAGAACCTCGTCGCGGCGATCGAACGCTCGCGCCGGCGGCCGCTCGCCCGCATCCTCAACGCACTCGGGATCCCCGGCGTCGGCGAGCAGACGGCGATCGATCTCTCGGACTGGCTCGTGGCACGGCTGCCGCCGGCCGCGGACGAGCCGATGGGTGGCCCTGGTGGCTGGACGGCGCGCGTCGCCGCCGAGCTCCGTCGGCGGGCGAACGAGGAGCCGTCCGCGTTCGAGGAGGTTCCGGGTGTCGGCGCGGTCGTCGCCGATGGGATCGCCCGGTACCTCGCCGATCCGGTGTCGGCGGGCGTGCTCGGCGAGCTCGTCGCGGCGGGTGTCGAGGCGGAGCGTCCCTCCGATCCCGTCGTCCGCGCCGGCGTGCCGTCGAGCGCGCCCCTCGCCGGGCGAACGGTCGTCGTGACGGGCTCGCTCGCGGGATTCGATCGCGCCGCGGCGGAGGCGGCGGTCCGCGCGGCCGGCGGTCGCCCCAGCGGGTCGGTCTCGAGGAAGACGGACTACGTGGTGGCCGGCGAGAACGCGGGATCGAAGCTCGCGCGAGCGGAGGAGCTCGGCGTCACGATCCTCGACGAGGCGGCGTTCGTCCGGCTGCTCGGCGAGCCCGGACCCTCGCCGTCACCCGTCAGCGACGACGGTGATATCGCTCCATGAGCTCGCTCACGGCGGCCCGCGCCGCCGCCCATTCCGGCTGATCGCCGAGGATCTCGCCGGACGCGCCCCAGCGTCGAAGCTGGGTCATCGCGGTCACGATCGCATCGTGCTCGAGCATCCGCCGCCGACCACCGTCGACGATCCCGGTCACGAGGTAGCGGCGAACGGCATCGAAGCTGGCCGTCCATCGACCGACGCGGATCCGATCACCCTGGCGGAGGCCCTCGAGCCATTCGTCGTCGCCGACCGGATGGCGGTCGTGCTCGGCGAGGTGACCCTGGAGATCCATCCGCAGGCCGACCCGATCGAGGCTCGCGAGCCGACCGTCGTCGTCTACCGTCCGGTAGCAGATGTGGCAGGACGGCAGCTCGACGTCGGCGCGCGGAGGGTCACCATACGGCGTGCCGCAGCGGCGGCAGAAGGTCGCCGCCGCGGACACGGCTGGCGTCCCGCATTGAAGACAGGCGGTCGCGATCATCGGGCGGGTCGTCTCCAACGATGGGGATGCGCTCGGGGCACGGTGAGGATGGCCGCCCCGGTGCGCTCGGGACATCACCCGATCTGGTCATCGGTGCGAGACCATCGGGTCATCGTCGGCACGACGTCCGGTATCATCGGGGCCATGGCACTCACCAGGGCGGACGTCGTCCATGTCGCCCACCTCGCCCGTCTCGGCCTGGAGGAGGATGAGCTCGCCCGTCTCGAGGGCCAGCTGAACCACATCCTCGACCAGTACGCGAAGCTCGCCGAGCTCGACACGGACGACATCGCACCGACGGCGCAGACGATCGAGCTCGAGAGCATCCTCCGCGACGACGTCGCGCGACCGTCCCTCGACGCCCCGACGGCGCTCGCGAACGCGCCCCGCCGCGACGGCGACTTCATCGTCGTGCCGGCGATCATCGGCGAGTGACCGATCCCGGGCGGATGGACGGGAACGACGATCCAACGCGCCTCCACGCCCACGAGATGACGGCGCTGCTGCGGGCCGGAGCGTTCCGCGCCCGCGAGATCGCCGAGGCGCACCTGGCCAATGCCGAGCGACAGAATCACGCCCTCAACGCCTGGCTATCCATCGACCGGGAGCGGGCGCTCGGCGAGGCGGATGCGGCGGACGTCCGCCTCGATGCCGCGCGACGCAGCGGTCCGGACGCCGTGGCCGCGTTGCCGCCGCTCCTCGGGGTCCCCGTCGCGCTCAAGGACCTTGTCTCGCTGAAGGGCGGTCAGGCGACGGCGGGGTCGCGGATCCTCGAGGGCTATCGCGCCCCGTATGACGCGCACATCACGGAGCGGCTTCGGGAGGCCGGAGCGGTCGTCCTCGGCAAGACGAACATGGACGAGTTCGCGATGGGATCCTCGAACGAGCACAGCGCGTTCGGGCCGGTGAGCAATCCGTGGCGCCTCGACGCCGTGCCCGGCGGCAGCAGCGGTGGTTCGGCGGTCACCGTCGCCGCGTATCACGCCCCGCTCGCGATCGGGACGGACACGGGCGGTTCGATCCGCCAGCCGGCGGCGTTGACCGGGATCGTCGGGATGAAGCCGACGTACGGCCGGGTCTCGCGCTACGGCATCATCGCCTTCGCGAGCTCGCTCGACCAGATCGGGCCGTTCGCCCGCGACGCCCGCGACGCGGCGATGCTCCTCCACGCCGTCGCCGGCCGGGACGAGCGCGACGCCACCTCGGCGCCCGTTCCCGTCCCGGACGACCTGCTGCACCTGCCGGCCTCGGACGACGAGGCGGCGGCGACCCTCCGCGGCAGGAGGTTCGGCCTGCCCCGCGAGTACTTCGTGGCCGGGATGGAGCCCGGCTCCGAGCGGCGGATCCGCGAGGCGGTGGCGGCGCTCGAGGCCGCCGGGGCGACGATCGAGGACGTGAGCCTGCCGCACACGGACTACGGCCTCGCGACGTACTACATCGTGGCGCCGGCCGAGGCGTCCGCCAATCTCGCCCGCTATGACGGGATCCGCTACGGGTTCTCCCGCCGAGGCGGCGACGTCCTCGCCGACTACGTCGCAACCCGGGGGGCCGGCTTCGGCGCGGAGGTCAAGCGGCGAATCATGCTCGGGACGTATGCCCTTTCGGCGGGCTACTACGACGCCTTCTACCTCAAGGCCCAGAAGGTCCGGACCCTCATCAAGCGCGACTTCGATCTCGCCTTCGCGTCCGGCATCGACGCCCTGGTGGCGCCCACGTCGCCGACTCCGGCGTTCCGCTTCGGGGCGAAGCTCGCCGACCCCGTGGCGATGTACCTGTCCGACGCCTGCACCCTGCCGGTGAACATGGCGGGGCTGCCCGGTGTCTCCATCCCGTGCGGCCTTTCGGACGGCCTGCCGGTCGGGCTCCAGCTCATCGGCCCGGCCTGGTCCGAGCTCGACCTGCTCCGCATCGTGCGTGGGTACGAGGCCGTCACCGCGGACGCCACGTGGCGCTCGCTCGAGCCGGCCGAACTCGCCCTCGCGGACGACCCGTCCGGCCCCACGCCGGCCGAGCGAGCCGCCGCGGCCCGAGTCGGGACCGCCCGATGACGAGCCCGGTCCGGACGACCGCGCTCCCGACGAGCCCGCCAGCGAACCGCCCGCCACTCGCTGAGCGCGCCCTCGCCGACCGCGTCCGCTCCGTGCCGCCGTCCGGGATCCGGCGCTTCTTCGACATCCTCGCCACGATGGACGACGTCATCAGCCTCGGCGTGGGCGAGCCGGACTTCGACACGCCGGAGCACATCGTGCAGGCCGGGATCGACAGTCTCCGCCGCGGCCGGACCCACTACACGAGCAACTACGGGACGTTCGAACTCCGTCGGGCACTCGCCGATCACCTCGATCGCCGCTACGGCGTCCGCTACGACCCGGCGACCGAGATCCTCATCACCGTCGGTGCGTCGGAGGCCGTCGACCTCGCCCTGCGGGCAACCTGCGACCCGGGCGACGAGGTCATCCTCCACGAGCCCTCCTACGTCGCGTACGTCCCGGCGATCACCTTCGCCGGCGGCGTCGTGCGGTCCGTCGCCACCCGCCTCGAGGACGACTTCGCCCTCGATCCGGCAGCGGTCGAGGCGGCGATCACGCCGCGGACGAAGGCGCTCTTCCTCGGCTACCCGTGCAATCCGACGGGGGCGGTCCTGCCGGAGGCGGCCCAGGACGCGCTCGCCGCGATCACCGTCCGCCACGACCTGCTCGTCTACTCGGACGAGATCTACGACCGGCTTGCCTACGGGACGTATCGTCACCGGGCGATGAGCGCCCTGCCGGGGATGCGCGAGCGGACGATTCTCATGGGTGGCTTCAGCAAGGCGTACGCGATGACCGGCTGGCGGGTCGGCTGGCTCTGCGCCCCGGCACGGATCCTCGAGGGGATCGTCAAGGTCCACCAGTACGCCATCATGTCGGCCCCGACGACCGCCCAGGACGCGGCGCTCCGGGCGCTCACCGACGGGGAGCGCGACGTCGAGGCGATGCTCGCCGAATACGACCGTCGTCGGCGGCTCGTCGTGGACGGCTTCAATGCGATCGGGCTTCGGACGTTCGAGCCCCGCGGCGCGTTCTATGCCTTCCCCGAGGTCGCCTCGACCGGCCTCGACGGAGACGCGTTCGCCGAGCGGCTCCTCGCCGAGGAGCATGTCGCGGTCGTCCCGGGGAGTGCCTTCGGCCCGTCCGGCGTCGGCCATGTCCGGGCCTGCTACGCGACGTCGTACGAGCAGCTCGAGGAGGCCCTCCGACGGATCGGCGGCTTCGTCGAACGGCAGCGCGGGAACGCTCGATGACCGGCGCCCAGAGCGCACCGCCGGCTGCGCCCTCCGCTGGCGCCCGCTGGGAGGCGGTCATCGGCATCGAGGTCCACTGCCAGCTCCGGACCGCGAGCAAGATGTTCTGCGCGTGCTCGAGTGCGTACGACGGGGCACCGCCGAACACCCACACGTGCCCGGTCTGCCTCGGCCTGCCGGGAGCGCTCCCGACGATCAATCGGCAGGCCGTCGCGCACGTCCTCACGACCGGGCTCGCGATCGGGGCGACGACGCCGCCGGCGACGCGCTGGGACCGCAAGAACTACTTCTACCCGGACCTCCCCAAGGGCTACCAGATCAGCCAGTTCGACCTCCCGCTCGCCGCCGCCGGCCGGCTGGCGATCGAGACGTCCGGCGGACCGATCGTGGTCGGCATCCAGCGGGCTCACCTCGAGGAGGACACGGCGAAGCTCGTCCATGCGACGACCGCGACCGGCGAGCGGGTGAGCCTCGTCGACTTCAACCGATCCGGCGTGCCCCTCATGGAGATCGTCACCGAGCCGGACATCCGGACCGCCGAGCAGGCGCGCCGGTATGCGGAGGAACTGCAGCTGCTCCTCCGGGCGATCGGCGTGTCCGACGCGGACATGGAACGCGGCCAGATGCGGGTCGAGGCGAACGTCTCGCTCCGGCCCGTCGGCAGCGAGCCATTCGGGACCCGGACCGAGGTGAAGAACATGAACTCGTTCCGGGCGGTCGAGCGCGCCATCGCCCACGAGATCGAGCGGCAGGCGGGCGCCCTCGACGCGGGTGAGGTCCTTGCCCAGGAGACGCGTGGCTGGGACGATGGTCGCGGTGTGACGTACGTCATGCGCTCGAAGGAGGACTCGCACGACTACCGCTACTTCCCCGAGCCGGACCTGCCGCCACTGCGGGTCGATCCGGCCTGGCTCGACTCCCTCCGCGCCGCCCTTCCGGAACTGCCGGCCGCTCGCCGCCGGCGCTACGTGGAGACGCTTGGTCTCTCGTCGTACGACGCGGCCGTGATCGTCGCCGATCCGCGAGCGGTGGCGCTGTTCGACGTGCTCGTCACGGCGGAGGTCCCGGCCAAGCAGGCCGCGAACTGGGTCAGCGGCGAATACCTCCGGCTCGCCCGGAAGTACTCCACCGACCAGGACGCCGTCTTCCTCGATCCGGTCAACCTCGGCGCCGAACTGGCGGGCCTCATCAAGCTCCAGATCGCAGAACAGATCACGCTGCAGAACGCAAAGGAGGTCTTTGGGACGCATCTCGCCAGCGGGCAGGCCATGGCGGTGATCGTGGGGGCGCGGGGTCTCCGCCGGATCTCGGACGACGACACCCTGCGATCTCTGGTCGCAGCGGTCCTCGCGGCGAACCCGAAGGCCGTCACCGACCATCGCGCCGGGCGCCCGACGGTCGGGTTCCTCGTCGGGAAGGTGATGAAGGAAACCGGCGGCCAGGCCCACGCCGAACGCGTCCGCGCCCTCCTGATCGAGGAGCTGGAGCGGATCGCCGGATGAGCGCATTGGGTCTGGTGCTCCTCATCGCCGGAGTCGTCCTCATCGTCGTCGGCGTCGGTCAGGCACGGGGCCCGTGGTCGCGGTACCGCGCGCTCAAGTCGCAGGACGAGAACGTCGCCCGCTACGAGGCGTGGCGCGGCGGCGTTCGCGACGACGGGCGGACCGGAGCATCCGTCGCGATGGAGATCCTCCTCCGGCAGGCACGCCTCGGCGGGCTCGTGTTCGTCGCCGGCGTCGGCGCCGTCGTGGTCGGCCTGCTCTTCCGCTGAACCGTCCGTCACGCTCCCCGGATGCGGCGATGCTCGATCGCCGTGCAGCGGTTCATGACGACCGCGAGCCCACCCTCGGCAGCGATCCGCGCCGCATCCCAGTCGACGACACCGAGCTGGAGCCACAGGCAGCGGGCGCCGATGGCGACCGCCTCCTCGGCGTGCGGCACGCACAGCTCCGAGCGTCGGAAGACGTCGATGATGTCGAACCCGCCGGTCGCGGCCGCCGCATCGCGGACCGACGCGAACGCGGTGCGGCCGAGGATCTGCCCCGCGTTCGGATTGACCGGGACGCAGTCGAACCCGGACTCGATGAGATAGCGGAGGACGCCGTGCGAGGGGCGGCTCGGATCGGCGGACGCGCCGACGACGGCGATCCGCCGGGTCGAGCGGAGGAGCTCGGCGATCGCCCGCTCGTCGAGGACCGGCACCGGCCCCCGTCCTTCCTCGAGGTCGAGCATCGCGCGGGCGCGCGCCCGCTCCTCGGCGGTCATCGTGGGGCTCGGCGCGGACCCCGATCCGGGTCCGGTGGGTGGTTCAGGACGCCGCCTCGCGCTCGTACGGCTGGCCGTCCGCTGCCGGCGGGATGCTCCGCCCGATGAGTCCGGCGAGGACGATGATCGTGATGATGTACGGCAGCGCGTCGTACAGCTGCGGCGGGAGGGCGGACATGAGGTCGCCGAGCTGGCCGCTCGGCGGCGAGATCGTGATCGACTGCCCGACCGATTCGAAGGTCGAGAAGAGGAGCGCCGCGCCGAGGGCGCCGAGCGGGGTCCAGCGTCCCACGATCATCGCGGCGAGGGCGATGAAGCCGCGGCCTGCGGTCATCCCGGCCTGGAACGAATTCGTCGCCTCCATGCTGAGGTACGCCCCGCCGAGGCCGGCGAAGACGCCGCCGATGAGCACGTTCCGATAGCGGACCCGGACGACGTCGATGCCGACCGTTTCGGCTGCCTTCGGGTGTTCCCCGACGGCCCGCGTCCGGAGTCCCCAGCGCGACCGGTAGAGCATGACCTGGACGACGATGACGAAGACGAGCAGGGACATCGCGATCGGGCCCTGGTTGAGGAACATCTCGAGGATCCAGCCGATCACCGGGATGTTCGCGACGCTCGCCGGCGGGATGAACGGGACGAAGCTCCCGGCGCTCGTCGGCGAGCTCTGGGAGATGAGCGTGTTGAGGTACCCGGTCACGCCGAACGCCGCGATGTTGATGATCGTGCCGCTGATGATCTGGTCCGCCCGGACGGTGATCGAGAGCCAGGCGTGGACGAGCGAGATGAGGACGGCGACGAGGATCGCGGCGGCGAGGGCGATGAGCAGCGGTGCGGTCACGCCGAAGAAGTCGCTCGGGGAGCCGCCGATGACGGGTGCGATGGCGACCCCGACGATCCAGCCGGTGAACGCGCTCGCGAGCATGATCCCCTCGATGCCGATGTTGACGACGCCGGACCGCTCGCACATGACGCCGCAGAGGGCGCCGAAGGCGAGCGGGGCCGCCGAACCGAGGATGATCGGCGCAAGGGGCGGGAGCTGGGCGACGAAGTAGCCGCCGAGCTGGAAGACGAGGCCGAGGGCCGGGATGGCGTAGAGCGCGGTGATGAGGCCGTCCATCAGCGGACCGCCTCGCCGCCGTAGGTCCGGGCGATCGTGTCCGAGCTGCCGAGTCCGGATCGGACCCCGCGGAGTCGGAAGAGCCGGCGCAGGACCGGGCTCGCGACGAGGAACAGGAGAATCGTCGCCTGGAGGACGTCGACGAGCTCGACGGGGATGCCGGCCTCGATCTGCATGAGTCCGGCGCCGGAACGCATCGCCCCGAAGAGGAGGGCGGCGAAGAAGATCCCGAACGGATCCGAGCGGGCGAGCAGGGCCACCGCGATCGAGTCGAAACCGACCGTCGTGCCGAAGCTCGACGTCATCTGGTGGGTGACGCCGAGGATGACACTCCCGCCGGCCAGCCCGGCGAGAGCGCCGCACATCGTCATCGTCGCCACGACGATGATCCGCGGCCGCATCCCCGCGTACCGGGCGGCGTCCGGGTTCGCGCCGACAGCCCGGATCTCGAAGCCGCGGGTCGTCCGGTAGAGGAGCCACCAGATGAGGAAGATGGCGAGGATCGCGAGGACGATTCCGAGGTGCCCGTCGCGGCCGAGGATGATCGGGAACGCCGCGTTCCCGACGTCGTACGTCACCGGCGACGGGGAGTTCGGGACCTTGAGCGGCCCGCTGACGAGGGCCGCGAGGACGTCCGCGGCGATGTAGTTGAGCATGATCGTCGTGACGACCTCGTGGGCGCCGGAGAGCGCCTTGAGGATTCCGGGGATGAACCCGGTGAGTGCGCCGGCAAGGATCCCGGCGAGGACGGCGATCGGGATCGCCACGATCGGCGGCGCGTCCGCCACCGCGACTCCTGCCGCGACCGTGCCGAGGGCGCCCATGAGGAACTGGCCCTGCGCCCCGATGTTGAAGAGCCCGGCCTTGAACCCGATCGCGACGGACAGCCCGCCGAGAATGAGCGGCGCGGCCTGAACGAGCGTGTCGACGACGGCGTCGAAGCTGCCGAACGCGCCGACGGCCAGGGCCTGGTAGGCGACGAGCGGCTTCGCGAGGTCGAAGGTCTGTTTCGGGACGATGATCTCGGAGACGAGGATGATGACCGCGCCCACGACGAGCGCGAGGAGGATCGAGACGAACGGCAGGGCGGCGATCGCCCAGACGCGGCCCGCAACCATGCGAAGGTCATGGCTGATCGGTCTGCGGGTGGGCGCGCTCATGCGACCGTCCCCATGGTGTCGCCGGCCGCTCCGCCCGTCACCCGATCAGCACCCCCCGTCGCCATGAGCAGTCCCACCTCGTTCTTGTCGGCCGTTCGGCCGTCCAGGGTCGCGACGATCCGGCCGCGATACATGACCCCGATCCGGTCGGACAGCTCGAGGATCTCGTCGAGCTCGGCGGAGACGAGGAGGATGGCGGTGCCGGCGTCCCGTTTCGCGATGGCCTGGCGATGGATGAACTCGATGCTCCCGACGTCGAGCCCGCGAGTCGGCTGGTCGAGGACGAGGAGCCGGAGGTCGCGACCGAGCTCGCGGGCGACGACGACCTTCTGCTGGTTCCCGCCGGAGAGCGTGCCGGCGGTGACGTCCGCCGACGGCGTCCGGATGTCGAAGTCGCGGATGCTCGCGACGGCCGCGGCGTGGATCGCCGCGTCGTCCCGCCTGAGGCCGTGGGCGAAGGGTGGCCGATGGTACGACGTGAGGACGAGGTTGTCGGCGATCGAGAACGAGGTGACGAGCCCGAACCGGTGGCGGTCGGCCGGGACGTAGGCGACGCCCGCCTCGTTCATCCTTCGGGGCGACCGTCCCGTCATGTCCGTGCCGCCGAGCGTGACCGTGCCGGCACTCGCGCGACGGAGTCCGATGAGCGCCTCGACGAGCTCATCCTGGCCGTTCCCGGCGACCCCGGCGATGCCGAGGATCTCGCCAGCCCGGACCTCCAGATCGATGCCCCGGACGGCTGCCTGTCCGCGCTCGTCGCGGACATGGAGGCCGGCGACGCGGAGGACGACCTCCGCGGGGCGTGAGATCCCACGCTCCACGGTGAGCTGCACCTCGCGGCCGACCATGAGCTCGGCGAGCTCGTCCTCGTCCGTGTCCGCCGGCCGCCGTTCGCCGACCACCCGCCCACGTCGGATGACGGTGATCCGGTCGGCGATCTCGAGCACCTCGTACAGCTTGTGCGAGATGAAGACGATGCTGTGGCCCTCGGCGGAGAGGCGCCGCAGGACGGCGAAGATCTCCTCCGTCTCCTGGGGGGTGAGGACGGCCGTCGGCTCGTCAAGGACGAGGATCCGGGCGTTGCGGTAGAGCGCCTTGAGGATCTCGACCCGCTGCTGCCCGCCGACGGAGAGCGAGCCGACGCGGGCGTCCGGGTCGATGTCGAAGCCGAACCGTCGGCCGAGCTCCACGATCCGCCGTCGGGCGTCCGCCCGGTCGAGAAAGATGGGGTTGGCCATCGATTCCTGGCCGAGCATGATGTTCTCGGTGACCGTGAGGACCGGCACGAGCATGAAGTGCTGGTGGACCATGTTGATGCCGCGGGCGATCGCGTCCGTGGGATCGGCGATGCGGACCGGGACGCCGTCGAGGAGGATCTCGCCCTCATCCGGACGGGCGAGCCCGTAGAGGATGTTCATGAGCGTCGTCTTGCCCGCCCCGTTCTCACCGAGGAGGGCATGGATCTCGCCGGGCCGCAGCTCGAGCGAGATGCCGTCGTTCGCGACGACGCCCGGATAGCGCTTGGTGATGCCCCGCATCTCGAGGGCGGGGGCGAGGATCGCGGGATCCGGTGCTGTCATGCCGCCCTCATTCCGGGCCGCGGGAGGAAATGAGTGAGCGGGCCGCGTTGCGGCCCGCTCACTCTCGGGTTCAGCGGAGGTCGACGGTCACTTCGGCGGAGCGCCGCAGTTCGTCGGGCAGGTGGTCAGGGTGCCGGCGGCCATCGCGGCCAGGGCGGCCGTGATCTTGTCGGTGACGCTGGCCGGGATGAGGCTCGCCTTGTCGTGGAAGGGCGACACACCGATGCCGTTGTTCGCGGCGTTGAACACGTTGTCGCCGGCCTTCGCGGTCCCGCCGGCGATCGCCTTGATGGCGGTCTCGACGGCGGTCGAGAGGTGCTTCTCGGCGCTCGTGATGATGCACTTGTCGGCGTTCGGATACGACAGCCACTGGTCGACGTCGACGCCGATCCCGTAGATGCCGGCCTGGCAGGCGGCGTCGAGGACGCCGTTGCCGGTCTTGCCGGCGACCTGGAAGAGGACGTCGATCTTGTTGCCGTTCTGCTTGAGGAACTGGTTGGCGAACGACTTGCCGGTCACCGGGTCGTTGAACGCGGCGTTCGAGAAATCGTGGGTGACGTAGGCGGTCTTGACCTGGATGTTCGCGTTGACCGACTGGGCCCCGAGCGTGTAGCCCTGGATGTACCGGACGCACGGCGCGCAGAGCGTCGTGCCGCCGATCGCGCCGATGACCCCGGTCTTGCTCACCGAGGCGGCGACGATCCCGGCGAGGTAGCCCGCCTGGTCCTCCTGGAACTGCAGCGAGATGTAGTTCGGCAGGAGCTGCGCGGCGTTGCCCTTGCAGGCGAACGTCGAGTCGAGGTTCCCGGACGGGTCGACGCAGATCGGCGACTGGTCGACGCCGACGAACCAGATGTTCGGGTTCGCCTTGGCGGCCTTGGTCGTCGGCCCGGCGAGGTTGAACCCGACCGTGACGATGATGTTGTACTGCTGGTCGATGAATTTCTGGATGTCGCCGGCGTACTGCGAGGCGTCTTTCGGGACGATCGCCGGCGGCGACTCGGCACCGATGTCCGCGGCACCCTTCTCGGCGCCCTCGAACGAGAACTGGTTGAAGTTCTTGTCGTCGAGGGTCCCGATGTCCGTGACCACGCCGACCTTCCACTTGCTTGCTGCAGTGGACGCTGACGGGGCGCTGGATGCGGGAGCCGACGCCGATGCGGGGGCCGACGCTGCGGCTGTGGGTGCTGCCGACGCCGGCGCGCTCGGCGTCGGTGTCGCGGCCGAACTGCAGGCCGAGACCACGAGGGCCAGCCCCGTGAACAGGGTGAGGCCCATGGAACGGGTGCGCATGCTTCCTCCTCCAACACGTCGCGTGTCGGGCGTCCCCTCGGGCTGCTGCCCACGGATCGCGCCGGCTCGACGATCGACCGTCCGGCTCGGACGGCCACTGCCGCGCATCCTAGCGGCGGCCTTCCCGCCCGGCAACCCGGAACGGCAGCCTCGATGCGTGGGCAGTCTAGTCCGGCCTGCGTCCGGTCGCACGGCGCCTGCCCGTGCGCATACTGCGGCGATGCGACCACCCAGACTCCGCTACGTCGCGCTCGGCGACTCGTACACCATCGGGACCTCCGTGGCGGTTGTGGATCGCTGGCCGGATCGGCTCGTGGCGGCCCTCGCGGATGCGGGCGTTGACGGTGCGAGCGCCCTCGACCTCGTCGCGAATCTCGCCGTCAACGCCTCCACGAGCGCCGACGTCGTGGCCCGCGAGCTGCCGCGGTTCGAGCAGTCGCGGCCGGGCTTCGCCAGCCTCCTCGTCGGCGTCAACGATGTCGTCCGCGGGGTGCCCGCCGGCGAGTACGACCGGAACGTCCGGCTCATCCTCGATGGTCTCCTCGCGCGCCTTCCCCCCACGAGGATCGTCGTCGTCACGACGCCGGATTACACGGTGACGCCGGCCGGGGCTGACTTCGGCGAACCGGCCGGCCGGCGGGCGGGGATCGAGATGGTCAACGCGATCATCCGCGAGGCGGCCGCGGAGCGCGGGATCGCCGCGGTCGACGTCGTGGACCTGTCGAGGCGCGCCGCCGCGGAGCCGGCACTCGTCGCCGCGGACGGCCTCCATCCATCGGGGGAGCAGTACGCGACCTGGGTCGATCGGATCGCTCCGGTCGTGCGGCGGCTCCTCGCCGAGCGCGCTGACTCCGCGGTTTCGCCGTCAGACGGCTGACCCGGCTGGCAAGCAAGGTCGTCGCGTCGGATCTCGACGCCCTGCGCGACCTCAGCCGCGTGCCGCCAGCTCCCGACCCACCGCAAGCACCTCATCGACCAGGGCGTCAGCGTCGGCGAGGGTGGTGCGCGGGTTGATGAAGCACGGTCGGATCGCCAACCGACCATCCACTCGAGTGCTCGAGGTCACCGCCCGTCCGCGTGCACGGATGCCGTGCAGCACGTCCTCGTTCAGCGCATCGAGGCTCGCCTCGTCGGTCCAGGCCGCCGGTCGGAAGCGGAAGCAGCAGATCGAGAGAACCGGCTCCGCGAGCAGTTCCAGCTCGGTCGACGACCGCGCGCGCTCAGCCACGCGCCGAGCGCAATCGTCGTGCCGGACGACCCGCTCCCGCATCCCGTCCGCGCCGATCTCGCGGAGGATCGCCCAGACCGCGAGACCCCGAGCCGGGGAGGAGAAATCCACACCCCAGTCGGGCGTGCCATATCCCAGCTCATCGAACGGTGACGCAGGGTCGGCCTCCCCGGTCTCGGCCTGGCGCTCGCGGTCGTAGTCACCGGTCTCGACCGTGAACGCACGGCCCAGGATCCCCTCGTCGCGGACGATGGCAGCGCCCGTGCCCACCGGGGCCGCGAGCCACTTGTGCGGATCGATCGCGAACGAGTCGTACGTCGCCACGTCGCCGTACCGCTTGCGCACCCGATCGTCGAGGAGTCCGAAGCCGCCATACGCTCCGTCCACGTGCAGCCAGATGCCCCGCTCGTGCGCGATCCGCGCAAGCTCCGGGAGGGGATCGACGCGACCCGTGTTGACGTCGCCCGCGCACCCCACGACCGCGACCTGCGTGCACCCGGCCGCCAGATCCTCATCGAGGGCGGTCTGCAGGAGGTCCAGGTCGATCGTGCCGGATCGGTCGAGCGGGATGGCACGCAGGTTGCGTCGCCCCATCCCGAGCACGCCAAGGGCACGCCCCACCACGTGGTGCGTCTCCGTGCTCGCGTAGACCCTTGGCTCGACCATGCCCTCGATGCCGTCCAGCGACGGCCGGAGACCCAGGCGCTCACCGGCGTGCTGGCGGGCCGCGCCGATACCGATCAGGTTCGCCGTCGAACCGCCGGAGGTGAACGTCCCCACCGAGGACGCCGGGAAGCCGAGCAACTCGATGAGCCAGCGCATCGCCAGGTGGTCCACGAAATTGCCCGCGCTCGCCCACCAGCGCTGCGGTACCGCAACTGCCTGGGCCAGGTCCGCCGCCGCCCCAACATCCGTGGGCCCCGTGGTCACCCAGCCGGAGAAACCGGGGTGTCCCACCCGAAGGCCGTTCGCGACCACGAGATCGGCGAGCTCGGCGAGTGTCGCGTCGCGCCCGATGCCCGCGGTCGGCAAGGGCCGATCGAGGGCCGGTCGCCAGCGCGACCGTTCTCGGGCTGGATCTGGTCCCTCGAATTCGAGGAACCGCTCCAGAGAGGGCAGGATGGCCCGGATGGCGTGGCCAAGCGAGTCGGTGGTGGCGGTGTCCTGGCGGGGGTTCATGACGGCGAAGTGTAGTGGCCCGAGCGGATCACTCGACGGTCGTGGTTCGTGCCGATGCTGTACCTGTCGGGCGCCATGGGGATCGACGGCACCGGCGCGTTGGTGCCCGGTGGTATCGAGGCGGAGACGCGCCAGGCCTTGGCCAACATCCGGTCCGTGCTCGAGCGCCACAGCTCATCGATGGATCGGGTGGTCAAGTGCACGGCGATGCTTGCCGACATGCAGGAATGGGCGGCGATGAACCGCGTCTACGTCGAGCACTTCCCAACGAATCTCCCCGCCCGCAGTGCATTTGGCGCCTCCGGCCTCGCCCTCGGCGGCCGGGTCGAGATCGAGTGCATCGCCACGATCGAGTAACTGCTTCACGTCGTCCACGGCTGTTGCTGTCGGCGCGTTCTCACGGCCCTCCGGGCGCGCCCAGCGGACACCCTTGGCAAGGGTTCCGCCGCCCTGTGGTCGTCGTCAGGAGTCCGCGCGTCGCACATCGTGCAGCCGGATACAGCAGACTCTGGCCGTGAAGCCACCGGACGTCTCGTACGCGCGAAGCGGCGAAGTGGCCATCGCCTACCAGCTGGTCGGCCATGGTCCGGTGGACGTCGTCTTCCTGCGTGGGATCACCGGAGACCTGCTGTCGACCTGGGAGCAACCACTGCTCGTCCGCCACGTCGAGGGACTCGCATCGTGCGGGCGCGTCATCATGCTGGACCGGCGCGGGACCGGCCTGTCCGATCGGGTACGCGAGGTCCAGTCGCTCGAGACGACGATGGACGACGTCCGCGCCGTCATGGATGCGGTGGGGTCGGAGCGCGCCGTGCTCTGGACCGGCGGCATCGCGACCGGGATCGGGGTGCTCTTCGCGGCGACCTATCCCGAGCGCTGTGCCGGCCTCGTCCTCTTCGACCCGAGAGTGAAGGGGATCCGCTCGTCCGACTACCCGTGGGCGGCGACCGAGGACGAATGGCGCAATCAGCTGGCGGAGGTGCGCGCGCGTTGGGGAGCGCGAGACTACCTGGCCGAACTTGCCCATGCGTGGGCCCCGGAGGTAGCGGACGACGTCGAGTTCCTCGACTGGTTCGTCTGGCACATGCGCCGCAGCCTGAGTCCCGGTGCTGCCTTGACGTCCTTCCGAACCACCATGGAGCTCGATGTGCGCGACGTTCTCGCGGCGGTACGCGTGCCGACGCTCGTCATGCCGAGGCCCGCGGTGCCCGGCCCGGGGCACTACACGGCGGCCCGGATCCGAGGATCCGAGGTGGTCGAGCTGCCGGAGCTCCGCGGCGTCTACACCTGGGTGGATGACCAGGCCCACCGGGCGACGATGGAGGCCACCGAGCGCTTCATCTCGCGCCTCACGGCTCGCAAGCAGTCGGAGCGCGTGCTCGCGACGATCCTCTTCACCGACATCGTGGGTTCGACCGAGCTGGCCGCGCGGCTCGGTGACGCGGCCTGGCGCGAGCTGTTGGAACGGCATCACGCGATCGTCCGCCGCGAGCTCGCGCGGTTCCAGGGTCGGGAGCTCGACACCGCCGGCGATGGGTTCTTCGCCGCATTCGATGGGCCCGCCAGGGCAGTGCTCGCCGCCGCTGCCCTCCGCGATCCGCTGCGAGCGCTCGGTCTCGAGGTTCGGGCCGGCCTCCACACCGGCGAGTGCGAAGTCAGCGACGGCAAGATCGTCGGGATCGCGGTCTCGATCGGCGCCCGCATCTCGTCGCTCGCTGGCCCGGGTGACGTCCTCGTCTCGAGCACCGTCAAGGACCTCGTGGCCGGATCGGGACTCCGGTTCCAGGATCGCGGGGAACAGCAGCTCAAGGGGATCCCCGAAGCCTGGCACCTGTTCGCGCTCGCCGGCTGACCTCGTGTGTGCGCTGGGTCCCTCGCGGCCGACGGTGTGAGCGCCGGAACGGGTTCTCGATCCGTACCCCGCCGATCGCCCGGCCGTGGTACGTCGCGGCACTCCGTTCGTGACAGATGACCCCCAGGCGGGCGTTGGTCACCGACTCCCCACGCGGCGCTGGCAGACCTGAGCGTGGA
>JADMIG010000011.1 GCA_015478725.1 Chloroflexota bacterium
AGGGCGTCATCGGCGCGGCGGGTCAGGGGTCTCCATCTGCGCCGAGGATAGCGGCTGCGGCCTGCTCGCTCGACATTCTCGAACGGCAACCGGCTCGGTCCACATCGCCGCCCGCCGTCGGATGTCGAGCGCCCCTGCTGAGGCTTGCAGGGGACGCTCGGCTGCGAAGGATGATTGGGACCCGTCAGCGATTGAGCCAGACGTTTTCCAGCCGGAGCTCGAGGGTCGGGTTGACCGTCGAGCCCACGACATCCTTCTTCATGAGGTAGTTGATCGTCTCGTAGTGGGCGAAGATCAGCGGCGCGTCCTCGAAGACGATTTGGCGGATCGCGACGTACAGATCCTTGCGCTTGGCAACATCGGTCTGGGATCGGGCCTGATCGATGAGCTGATCCAGTTGCGGGTTCGAGTAGAACGTCGTATTGATCGAGCCGCCAGTTCGCAGGACGATCGCGTAGAAGTTGTCCGGGTCGATCGTCCGCTCCTGGTACGCCGACGTGATCTCGTAGTTCCCTTTGGTGAAACGATCGAACCAGACCGAGACGTCGACCTGCTCGATCGTCAGGTTGATCCCGATCGCCTTGAGCTGGTCGCGAACGACCTCTCCGGTCTTGAGCAGTTCAGGGTATTGCGGCAGGCCCAGGTACTTGATCGTGAACGGCGTCGTGATGCCCGCCGCTGCGAGTTGGGCCTTCGCCTTGACCAGATCAGGCCCATTGGCATCCGGATCGCTGCCCCCGAACCACGGTGAACCGCTGGGCACTTCCTCCGAGCCGACTTCACCGGCACCGAAGTAGGCGACATCGCGGATCTGCTTACGGTCCAGGGCCCAGGCGATCGCCTGGCGGAGAGCCTTGTTGTTGAACGGCGGCTTGGCCGTGTTCATCGCGAGAAAGTCCGGGATCCCGGCTATCGGTGAGGTGATGTGCGTGAAGGTCGGGTCCGCGGAGAGGGCCTTGAGCGACTGGAGCGGGATAGCGTCGGCCCAATCGAGGTTCCCCGAGCGGAGCGACTCGATCCGACTCTGGTCGACGAGCAGGAACTTGAACTGGACGCCGTCGAGGTACGGCCTGCCGGCTCGGAAGTAGCCGTCGAACTTCTTGAGCGTGATGTGGTCCCCCTGGACCCATTCCACGAACTGGAAGGGCCCGGTACCGACCGGGTTGCGGGCAGGATCCTTGGCTGAGATCGCCTTCTTGTTGACGATCTCGCCGTTGTTGGCGAGATTATTCAGGAAGGGCCCGAAGGGCGTCTTGAGTTTGAAAGTCACGCGGGTGGGGCTGGTCGCCTCGATCGAGGCGATCGCGTCGTACAGGGGAGCGTAGCCGCTGGCTGTCTTCGGATCGAGCATCCGCTCGAAGGTGTACTTGACATCGGCCGCCCCGAATTTCTCGCCGTTGTGGAACGTCGCGTTGTCAACGAGATCGAACACCCACGTCAGTGGATCCGGCTGCGCCCACTTCGTCGCGAGGACGCCGACGATCTGGTTGTTCTCGTCGAGGTCGACGAGTTTGCTGAAGATGTTGTCGTAGACCTGCGCACCGGTGTAGATCGAAGACGTCGCCGGGTCGAGGGAATCAGGCTCCCCGGTGAGGGCCGCCTGGAGGGTTCCTCCGGACTTCGCCGCTGCGCTGGCTGCGGCTGACGCGCTCGCTGGCGCCGAACTCGAGCCTTGGCTCGCGCCGCCCGCCGGGGACGCGGTAGCCGACGTGCCACCGCACGCGGTTACGACCGAACCTAGGCTGGTGGCTGCGAGGACCGCACCACTGAAGCCGGCCGCGCGGCGCAGGAAGTCGCGTCGCGAGAGGTCGCCGCGCATGAAGCTCCGAGCGAGCGCTTCCGCTCGTCGCTGCTCAGGATCGTGGGGATGGGACACGGATCTCCTCCTTCGGTGCTGGGCCGCAGTCTCAGCGGTGTCGGGCGATGAACGCGAGAACGGATTCGTTGAATGGCTTCGGGTGCTCCCAGATCGAGGCGTGGCCCCCGGGCGTCGTCGCCCACTCCGCCCCATCGATGGCTTCGTGCAGCCGGCGCGAGAGTTCGACCGGGATGAGGATGTCTTCCGCGCCGGCGATAACGAGCGTTGGTACCGAGATTCGGTTGAGCCGACCGTTCGTGTCGTGGGTTCGAATCGAGCTCAGCTGGGCGAGATACGCGTCGAGCGGTTGCGCGAGGTCGGCCATCGCTATCTCGAATTCCCCGAGCTCGGCCTCCCGGCTCTCGAAAAACGGCACCGTAAACGCCCAGAGGGTCACGTCGCGCATGACGAACGACACGCCGAGTACGGGCGCGAGATCCGCCCACATCGCGAACATCCGACCGCAGAACGGACCAGGTGCCGCGTAGGTCGAGCTGAGGACGAGGCTCTTGAGATCCGAGCCATACGCGATCGCGTATTCCTGGGCGATCATCCCGCCCATGCTGGTGCCGAGTAGGTGGAAACTGCCGATTCGAAGATGGTCGACGAGCGCCTTCGTATCCTCGGCAAAGAGCCGGGTCGTGTATGGGCCGGGAGGCTTGCTCGTCTGGCCAGCGCCGCGGTTGTCGAACCGAAGGACTCGGTGGCCGGCGGCCAGGAAGTCTTCGGTCTGATAGGCCCACGACTCAAGGTCATCGGCCAGGCCGTTGACCATGACGATCGTCTCAGGGCCGTCCCCTTCGAGGCGATAGTTGATCTCGATGTCGTTAACAGTGGCGACTGGCATGGGCGCTTCCTCCT
This sequence comes from Chloroflexota bacterium, assembly GCA_015478725.1. Lineage (NCBI taxonomy): Bacteria > Bacillati > Chloroflexota > Chloroflexota bacterium. Next base: position 2,720 of record JADMIG010000011.1, read on the forward strand.
GATCCGGTCAGTGGCTGGTCGCTGCGTGGACGACTGGATCGCCCGCTTCCGACCCGCAGGCCGAGTCAGCCCGGACGCGAGCGACGTGGCAGGCCGCGCGGTGCCGAAGGCCGAAGGCGGTGAGCTCCGGCACCTCGGTCCGGCAGCGCTCGATGGCGACCGGACAACGAGGGTGGAACCGGCAACCGGTCGGTGGGTTGATCGGACTCGGGATCTCGCCGTTGATGCGGGCTGCGGTCACCCGGCGTCCCGGGTCCGGGTACGGGATCGCGGCGATCAACGCCTGCGTGTATGGGTGCTCGGCCCGGGCGAAAAGCGCGTCGGTCGGGCCCTCCTCAGCCAGCCGACCGAGGTAGAGGACCGCCGCCCGATCGCAGACGTGCTCGACGACCGCGAGGTTATGGGTGATCAGGACAAGGGCCAGCCCAAGATCGCGCTGGAGTTCGGCGAGCAGGTTGAGGATCTGCGCCTGAACCGAGACATCGAGGGCCGACACCGGCTCATCGGCGATGATGAGCTCGGGCTCCAGGGCGAGCGCTGCCGCGATTCCGACACGCTGACGCTGGCCGCCCGACAGCTCGTGGGGTCGCCGGGCGGCGAGCCGGCGCGACAAGCCAACCCGGTCGAGAAGCGTCGCGACCCGCGTCTCGCGCTCGGCAGGCCGGCCGATCTTGAACGCGTCAAGCGGCTCGCGGATCGTCCGAGAGATCGGCCAGCGCGGGTCGAGCGAGGCATACGGGTCCTGGAAGATCGGCTGGACTCGTCGGCGGAACTCGCGCCTGTCGGCGCCGCGCAGGCGGGTGACGTCCGCGCCATGAAACCAGATCTCGCCGTCCGTCACGGCCGTCAAACCGAGGACACAGCGGGCGAGCGTCGTCTTGCCGGATCCGGACTCCCCGACGATCGCGACGAGCTCACCCGGAGCTACGATCAGATCCACACCATCAAGGGCGTGGACGACCGTCGACCGACCCAGGAGCGCACCGCGAACAGGGAAGTGCTTGACGAGTCCGCGGACTTCGAGCAGCGCGCCGTTCATCGGGCCGCCTCAGAGGCCTGGCCGGTCATCTCCGCTGCGGCGCGGGTCGCCAGATCATTCCAGCACGCGATCGCATGGTCTGGTGAGGCGATGGCGAGAGGCGGTACGTGATCGCACTCGTCGCGCCGGACGGGGCAACGGGGCGAGAAGCGGCATCCGGCCGGCGGCGCGGACAGCTCTGGCACCTGTCCGTCGATGACGTGCAGCGAGCCGCGCGCCTGCGCCCTGGTCGGGAGCGCGCCGATGAGCGCCTGAGTGTACGGGTGACGAGGGGAGGCGAAGATCTGGGCTACTGGAGCAATCTCGACAAGCTGGCCGGCGTACATGACACCGACCCGGTCGCAGGTCTGCGCGATGACGCCCAAGTCATGCGTGATGAGGACGACCGTGGTCCGGTGGCGCTCACGGAGTACCTTGATCAGTTCGATGATCTGGGCCTGGATCGTCACGTCGAGGGCCGTCGTGGGCTCGTCGGCGATGAGCAGAGCTGGCTCGTTGGCGAGGGCCGTCGCGACGACGACGCGCTGACGCATGCCGCCGGAGAACCGGTGCGGTGGCTCCGCGTAGCGCTCCTCGGCCGATGGGATTCCGACCTCTCGCAGAAGCTCGAGAGCCCGATCGCGGGCGCCAGACCGATCGGTCCTTCGGTGAGCGCGGATCGTCTCCGCCACCTGGTCGCCGATCCCGTAGGTCGGGTCGAGCGCGGTGAGCGGGTCCTGGAAGATCATGCTCATCCGGTCGCCACGCAGTGCTCGTAGCTCCCTCTCACCGAGACCGACGAGGTCGCGGCCGAGAAAGGTGATCTGCCCTTTGACGGCAGCGGTACTCGGCAGGAGCCCCATGATCGCCAATGCGAGGGTCGACTTGCCGCAACCAGATTCGCCGACGAGACCGAAGATCTCACCACGGTTGATCCGCAGTGACACGTCGGCCACGGCCGAGATTCGGTCGTCCTCGACCCGGAACTCGACGCCGACGCGGCGGAGGACCAGGACCTCGTCCAAGCCTCCGGCTGCTTGCGTCGACGCCGGACTCACGGTGGTCGAGATCATCGAGCCATCCCGCGAGGATCGAGTCGCCGTCTCAGTCCGTCACCGACGAGGTTGAACCCGAGCACCGTCACTGCAAGGGCGAGACCAGGAAAGATCTCCACCCAAGGCGCCAGGGTCAGGACGTCACGACCTTCGTTGAGCATGGTGCCAAGCGACGCGGTCGGAGGCTGGGCGCCGAGGCCCAGGAACGAGAGCGCCGCCTCGATCTGGATCGCGAAACCCATGAGGACGGACGCCTGGACGAGGGCGGGTCCGAGCGAGTTCGGCAGGACATGACGGAGCATGATCGAGATCTCCGAGGCACCGCGGGCCCGGGCTCCGTCCACGTACGGCTGCGCTTCGACGACGATCGCAGCGCTGCGGACGATCCTCGCGATGATCGGTAGGTAGATCACGGCGATCGCGACGAGCGCGATGAGCGAGCCTGGACCGACGATGGCGATGAGTGCGACGGCGAGGAGAAGAGCCGGCAGCGCGAGGAGGAGGTCCATCGGGCGCATGAGGAGCCCATCGACCCAACCGCCGCGGAAACCGGCCACGAGGCCGATGGGCGCACCGATCGCGCACGCCAGGGCGACCGAGCCAAAGGCGACGGTCAGCGAAACGCGATAGGCGAACAGGACCCGCGTAAGTACGTCGCGCCCGAGGGCATCGAAGCCAAACGGGTGGCGGAGGTCCGGTGGCGCAAGGAGCCTGGCGGAGTCGATCGCCTCGGGATCGTGCGGTGATATGAGGGGTGCAAGAACCGCGAGCGTAACGAGCCCGGCGAGGATGACCACGCCAACGAATGCTTCCCAACCGCCGACGCGGCGGACGAGTCGTCCGGCGAGCGACGCTCGGTGATGGGAGCCAGGAAGACTCCGCGCCGTCATGCTTCGTCTCCCTCGGCCAATCGCGGATCGAGGACGCCGTAGAGGAGATCCGTGAGGAGATTGACGAGGATGAAGAGCACTGCCACGACGAGCACCCCGGCCTGCACGACCGGATAGTTGCGCTGATTGATCGCCGTGACGATGAGCCGCCCGACACCCGGCAGGGCGAACAGACTCTCGACGACGATCGCTCCGCCGAGGAGCACGCCGAACTGGATACCGACGACGGTGACGATCGGAACGGCGGCGTTGCGCAGGGCGTGGCGGAAGGTGATCTCGCTCTGGCTCAATCCCTTGGCCCGCAGGAAGAGGACAAATGGGCTTCCGAGCGTGGCCTCCATCGCGCCACGGGTCGTCCGAAGGATGTATGCCGCCTCGCCCGCGGCAAGGGTCAGGACGGGAAGGATCATGTCGCGCAGGTTCGAGGCAGGGTCGTCGACGAACGGCGTGTAGCCCGACGGCGGTAAGAGGCGCATCGTGCCGGCGAAGAGGAGGACCAGCATGATCCCGAGCCAGAAGTCGGGCACGCTGATCGCGGCTACGACGAACGCACTCGTCAGACGGCCGGTCCAGCGACCACGGGTCGCCGCCAGGACGCCGAGCGGAACGCCGACGATCAGTGCAACGGCCATCGCCAGGACGGTCAGCTCGAGGGTCACCGACAGGCGCTCGGCGAGCAGGCTGGTAAGCGGCGCCTTACTGATGAAGTCCTGACCGAGATCGCCGTGGAGCAAGCCGCCTAGCCACGCGACGTACTGATCAGCAAGCGGGCGGTCGAGGCCGAGCGCCGCCCGGATCGTGGCAACGTTCTCGTCCGTCGCTCTGAAGCCGAGCATCGTGCGGACCGGGTCGCCAGGCACGAGGCGGATCATGAGGAAGACGAAGATGCTCATCATGACCAAGACCGGGATGGTCAGTAGGAGACGGCGCACGAGGTATCCGAGTCGCGGACTCATCCGATACCCGGCTCGCCGCCTGCGGTGCGCGTCCGGTCATACAGCTCGCGCAGACGCTCCTCCGTGATTGTGAAGTGACGGGCGGCGATTGCCGCCGCCTGGTCGGTGGCGCCAGCAATCACGGCATTGGCAAGATCGCCGTGCTCACCGATCGCCCGCTCCCGGATGGGAAGGCTGTATGGCTCGGCGCGGAAGCCGAGGCTCACGCCGTGGCGGATACGCTCGGAGAGGTCGACCAGATATGGGTTGTGGGCAGCCTCTGCGATAGATCGGTGGAGCGCCTCATCCGCCGTACTCGAAGCCTCGCGGTCCAAGCCTGCCCCGCGGTAATCGGCGAGCGCGCCCTGGATACGATCGATGTCAGATGGGGTTCGGCGAGCAGCCGCCGTCCGGGCGATGAGCGGCTCCACAAGCGTGCGGAAGTCGAACAGCTGCTCGAGTTGCGGCCAGCCCGGGACGAGCGTTCGCCGGATCATCTCGTCCGCGTCGGGGCGAATACCAGCAAGGACGAACGCGCCGCCGTGGCGGCCGCGCCGCACCTCTACGTAGCCGGTGGCCGCGAGTCGAGAGATCGCCTCGCGAACGGTGGTGCGGCTGACCTCAAGCGTCACAGCGAGGTCACGTTCTGTGGGCAGTCGCTGGCCAGGCACGAACTCGCCCAGGGCGAGCGCTGTCACGAGCCGCTCCGCGACGAGCTCGCCAGCGTTCCGAAGGCGGAGCGGAGCGAAGAGGCCAGCGACCAACGCGTTGCCGCCGGGGCCGATCTGCTTCAGATGCGCGCGTCGCGCGGGAGGCTGCGGCGTCGTCCGGGCCGGCGTACCGCTCACGCCCTCTTCTCCGGTTGAGCGTACCAAGCGGCCAGGAACCTGCCGAGCGTTTGAGCGCCAGCGACGATGCTTGCAAGTTCGACCCCCTCGTCGATGCCGTGCATGCGAGTCGTCCGCGGGCCGTAGCAGATCGCGGGAATGTTGTACCGATTCAGGTAGGTTCGGGCGTCAGTCGTGGTTCCCATGACGGACATCTGAGGATCCGATCCGTGGGCGGCGCGATGGGCCGCTCCAAGGAGCCGCGCGAGTGGTTCATCTCCAGAGAGGTCATACCCTTCTGCGCGAAACCCGGATGCACGGACAGTCGGCGGATTGACAGACAACCATGGATCCCGATCTGCGGCCTCCGTGAGTCGCTTTCGAACGAGGGACTCGGCTTTGTCCGCCGTCCAGGTCCACGGGGCGCCAACGCGCACCTCGAACCGAGCTACCGCCGGAACGCTCGATCCCCAATCGCCACCGGCAAAGCGGCCAACGTTGACGATGAACGGGCGGTCCGTGCCGACGATTCGGGGGTCACGTTCGGTCGTGTTGAGCTCATCCTCGAGCGCCCGCAGCGCCGTGATGAGCGGAAAGCTCGCCTCGATCGCGTTGATCGCTGAGCCGGCTGCGTGGGCATGGGCGGCTCGGCCGGTGACCGTAACCTCGAGCCAGAGGATCCCGATGCCGCCGAGGAGCAAGTCGAGATTGGTAGGCTCGAGGAGGACGACAGCTTGGGCGAGAACACCTTGCTCGGCGGCCGCAAGCGAGCCGTTGCCAGTGCACTCCTCCTCGATCGCCGCGAGAACGGTGAGGGGGCCGCGAATGGCGTCGGGCGCTACGTCCAGCAGGGAGCGGATCGCGAGAGCGCCCATCGCGAAGCCGGACTTCATGTCTCCGGCACCGCGGCCGTAGAGCCAGCCGGCACGCCGATGCGGCGCAAATGGCGGAGTGGTCCACTCGTCGGGTTCCTCGGCCGGCACAACGTCGATGTGGCCATTAAGAAGGAGCGACGGTCGATCGGGGCTGTTGGAGCGCCGGGCGACCAGGTTGTAGCGTCCCTCGTAGGACCGAAGCGGGACACCGGCGCCCGGGACGGCGGCGATCTCCGCCGGGATAGGAAGCCGCTCGATCTCGAAGCCGAGGCTCTCGAACTCGCCGGCCAGCACTTCCTCGGCCCCCTGCTCCGCGCCGACAACACTGGGCTCGGCTACAAGGCGCTCGAGGAGTCCGAAGGCATCCTCGGCATGGGCGGCAATCCGGGCGTCGAGGTCGGCGCCGACGACTGTCCCGCCTAAAAGGTCCATTGTATGGGGCATTGACCCATAGTACGGAGCGTGTCAACGCCGGTTCCGCAATAGGCCAGGCCCTGGTCTATTGCAACTTGAGCATCCTCTCTGCGCCCGAACCCATTGATGGGGCGTCCGAATGGTGGGATGATTGACCACGATCCGGATATCTCGCTAGAGCGGTGAGATCGTTGGACAGGCGAATCGTCGATTCCGGTCGAGCACAAGCGGACCGTGCCTGATCGAACCAGCGCGGCCCGTGAGGTCCGGACCGCCTCCCGATCGGCGCCTGGTCCGTACGTCAGCGCGATCGGAAAGGCGATCATCCTGCTCGATGTCGTGGCCGCCGCCGATGGCGAGTTGTCAATGGCCGAACTGAGCCGTCGGCTGCAGATGAGCCGGACCACGGTGCATCGCCTGGTGGCAACGCTTGAACGGCACGGGTTCATCGAGCGCAGCACGTCCGGCCGACTCGCGCTCGGCCTTCACCTGTTCCTGCTCGGCACCGCCGTTCATGAGCGGATCGCGCTCGCACGGATCGCCAGACCCCACCTGCGGGTGCTGGCCGAGTCATTCCGTGTTTCCAGCTACCTGTCGGTCCGGGACGGCGACGAGGCGTTGTGCGTCGAACGTGTCGACGGCGGCGGCGTCACGCTCGCTGCCTATCAGCTCGGTGACACGCTCCCCCTCCACATCGGCGCTGGACCGCTGGTCCTCCTCGCTGGGCTCCCGGACGACGAAGTCGACCGCATCCTCGCCCAGTTGCCGTCGCGCACGACGGCCGACGCGATGGTCGGCCCGGAGGTCATCCGCGCACGCGTCGAGGCAGTTCGGTCGTCTGCCGTCGCCTGGGCAGACGGGGACGTCGAGGTCGGCGTCGTCGCTGCCGGCGTGCCGGTTCGGGACGGCCTCGGGCGAACGATCGCCGCGGTGAGCGTGGCGGGGCTTGACGCGCAACTCACGTCTCGGCGACGAACCGCGCTTGCTGCGGCGGTCAGTCACGCGGCCCGAGTGATCGGCGACGAACTCAACGCGCCGGGCAGGGCGATCTCGTGAGGCTCTACTTCTGCTCGGACATCCACGCTTCAGAACGCTGCTGGCGGAAGTTTCTGGCCGCCGGCACGTTCTACAAGGCCGACGTCATCATCGTCGGCGGCGACATCACGGGGAAGTTCGTCGTACCGATCATCCGCCACCTCCGGGGACCCGCGACAGCGACGTTTCAGGGGATCGAACGCAGGGCGGAGACGACGGCCGAGATCGAGCGGCTTCTTCGACAGATCGCCGACGCCGGGCAGTACGGCACGGTCATGAGCGAAGAGGAGTACGAGGCGCATACCGCCGACGCGGCCCTCCGCGACCGCCTGTTCCATCAGCTCATCATGGCGCGGGTAACCGACTGGATCGAATTCGCCGAGGCGCGTCTGCGGGGTTCCGGCATCCGCTGTCTCGTGAGCGGCGCGAACGACGACTTCTTCGAGATCGACGCCGCCCTCGCGGCCTCGTCCGTGATCGAGGACCCGAATGGCCGCGTCATCGACCTCGGCGGCATCGAGATCGTCGGCATGGGCTACGGCAACCCGACGCCTTGGCCATGTCCGCGGGACATCAGCGAGGAAGAGCTCGGCGAACGGATCGACACCGCGGTGACAGGGGTTCGTCGGATGGACCGGGCGATCTTCAGCTTCCACGTACCGCCCCATCACTCAGGGCTCGACAACGCCCCGCGCCTCGATGCGAACCTCCGCATGGTCATGAGCGGAGCCGGGCCCGAGATCGTTCCTGTCGGCAGCACGGCGGTCCGTGCCGCGATCGAGCGTTACGAGCCGATGCTCGGACTGCATGGCCACATCCACGAGTCGAAAGGGGTGCGAACGATCGGCCCAACGACGGTAGCGAATCCGGGGAGCGAGTACGGGGAGGGCATCCTTGACGGCTTGCTCGTCGACGTGGATGTCGCGATGGGTTCACCGAAGGTCCAGCTCGTAACGGGCTGACCGCAGCGAGGAGGAACGTGCCATGAGTGCTCCGGTACCGGCGACGAAGGGGTTGTTCACGCGGGCGAGTTCGGGGCTCGTACGCGAGGTGGGCGTGGGCGATGTCGTCTTCTACGGATGGGGGCAGATCACCCTCGGGTTCATCATCTTCACGATCGCTGCCTGGCAGTTCTACCCGGGCGCGTCGATGGAACTGGCAACGGTCGCCGTCACCCTTGGCGGGATCGCCCTCGGTCTCGTCTACGCCCTCATGAGCTCGGTCTACCCCCGCTCGGGCGGCGAGTACGTATTCCTCTCACGCGTGCTCCACCCGGCGATCGGGTTCGTCGCCAGCGTGTCGTTCGCATTCTGGGAAACGTTCTACACGGGCATCGTCGCCGCGTTCCTCGCGATCTTCGGGTTCTCGCCGTTGTTCGCCACGCTCGCCCTCCAGACCGGCAACTCGAGCCTCGCCGACATCAGCACGTGGTTCGCCAGCCCGATCGGGATCTTCGTCACCGGCGCCATCACCATCCTCCTCGCCGCGACGTTCGTCTACCGCGGCCTCAGCCGGTACTTCACGATCCAGCGCATCGGCATGTGGCTCGTCGCGGGCAGCATCCTCGTGACGCTCGGTGTCCTCGTCGTGGCGGCGGCCGGCGGCCTCTCGTTCAAGGCCAACTTCGACGCCCTCGCCGGCGCCGGTTCGTACGACAAGATCGCGGCGGCCGGCGCCGCCGGAAACGCACCCTTCGATCTGGGTCAGACGGTCCAGTTCATGATCTGGCCCGCGTTCTCGATCTGGTTCGCCGTCGCATCCGTCTCGCTGAGCGGCGAGGTCAAGAACGTTCAACGCAGTCAGCTCGTCGGCATCCTCGTCGCCATGATCACGATGGGGGCAGCGTCGATCGGGCTGATGTTCTTCTCGCGGGTCGTCTTCGGCAGCGCGTTTCTCGTCGGCGCCGGCTCGCTGGCCGCGGGTCAGTTCCCGCTCGCGGCGCCGGCGTACATCAATGTCTTCGCCGGGATCGCCGGCGGCAACGTCCTGCTGACGATCCTCATGTCTGTCTGGGTGATCGGGACGATCGCCCTCGACGTCGGCGCGACGATGATCTACGCAACGCGGGCGATGCTCGCGTGGGGGATCGACGGTGTCGCCCCGACGAAGCTCGCCGATGTATCCGAGCGCTACAACTCGCCGACCTGGGCGATCGCGACCTCGGCCGTCGTCGCGATCGCATGCCTGGCGCTGTACGCGTTCACCTCGCTCGTCGCCATCCTCTCCGGGTTCATGGGGTTGGCGATCACGTTCGTCCTGGTCTCGATCGGCGGCATCGCCTTTCCGTATGTCAGGCGCGGCGTGTTCGAGTCGTCCGCCGTGGCGTTCCGGGTGGCAGGGGTTCCGGTGATCTCGATCCTCGGCGTGATCTCGCTCGTGTTCACGGGGTACGTCTTCTACCGGTTGTTCCTTGACAGCGCGTTCGGATCGAACCAGCCGTTCCCGATCGCGATGACGATCGTCGTCGTCGTCGCGGCAGTCGCCTGGTTCTACGGTGCCCGCTGGTACCGGAGCCGACACGGGACCGAGTTCGACGCACGGTTCAGAGAGATCCCCGTCGAGTAGCAGCGATCCGCGATGTTGAGGGCGCGCCCGTGGCGCCGTTGCTGGAGCATCGGTCACTCGCACCCGTCGTCCTCGTGACGGGTGCGAGCAGCGGCATCGGGCGGGCCACGGCCGAAGCGTTCGCCGGGGCCGGCTACCTCGTGGCGGTGAACTATCGGACGCAGCGGGGACCGGCGCTCGAGCTTGCGGGTCGGCTCGGTGGTCGGGCGTACGCGGCCGACGTGGCTGATGACGTGGCCGTCGAGGAGATGGTCCGCCGGATCGAAGCCGAGCTCGGCCCGATCTCGGTCGCCGTCTGCAATGCCGGCTTCTACACCGAGCAGCCGCTCGCCGAGGTGACCGACGAGCTCTGGGACCGGACGCTGAGGACGCTCCTCGGGGGATGCTTCCACGTTGCCCGCGCCGTCGTCCCCGGCATGCGAAAGGCTGGTGGGGGTTCGATCGTCACCGTCGCGTCTGAACTGGCCCTCATCGGCGGTGATGCCATCGCCCCATACGTCGCGGCCAAGGCGGCCGTGATCGGACTCACCAGGTCGCTCGCTCGTGAGCTCGCCCCGACGATCCGCGTCAACAGTGTCGCGCCCGGGGCAGTCGACACTCCCCTCCTGCCCGATCGGGACCGCGGACCCTCGTACACGTCGACGGTTCCCCTCGGCCGGATCGGCCGACCGGCTGAGATCGCCTCGGCGATCCTCCATCTCGCCGAGGCACCGTGGACCACCGGCCAGGTCTATTCACCGAACGGCGGGGTGGTCATCCAGTGACCGAGCGCCCCGCCTCGGGCCCACGCGTGGCGCTCGTCACCGGCGCCGGGGGCGGTCTCGGTCGCGCGATCGTCGATCGTCTGACCGCGAGCGGATGGCGCGTCGCTGGGGCGACCCACCGTCGCGGGCGGTTCGCCGCGGATGTGGGCGATCCGCGTGAGGTTGACGACCTCGTCCGGCGAGTCGTACTCGAATTCGGTCGGCTTGATCTCGTCGTCTCCAACGCCGCGGCGATGACGATGGCTCCGCTCGAAACCCATCCGCCCAACGACTGGTGGGCGATCATCCGAACGAACCTGTCCGGCGGGTTCTACCTCGCTCGAGCAGCGCGGCCGCACCTCATCGAGACACGTGGCGCCATCATCTTCATCTCGAGCGAGTGGGGCGTCACGGGATGGCCGAACGCCTCCGCCTACGCGGCGAGCAAGGCAGGCCTCATCGGACTGACCAAGGCCCTCGCCTGCGAACTCGCTCCAGCGGTGCGGGTGAACGCCATCGCCCCAGGCGTGATCGACACGCCGCAGCTCGCCGTCGATGCCGCCGACGCGGGCGTGAGCGTCGAGACGATCAAGGAGCAGTACGCTCGGGCGGCGCCGCTGCGCCGAATCGCGACTGCCGCGGAGATCGCCGCATCGGTCGGGTTCCTCGCGTCTGGCGACGCCACCTACTACACGGGACAGGTGCTTCAGCCGAACGGCGGGACGACGATGGCATGACGACCCGCCGCCACATCGGAGGTTCGCGATGACCGGATGGCCACCTTACGATGTCGCCGCGCTCCGCGCAGCCCGGAGCGAACGGGTCACCGGATTCATGCGATCCCGGGGCCTCGACCACCTTCTGCTCACCGGCTTCGACACGATCCGCTACGCACTCGACGCCCGCTTCCAGATCATCTCGGAGGGATTCGACTGGTTCGTCGCCCTCATGGACGGTTCAGGCGAGGGCGAGGTCTTCGTCCCCTGGGTCGACGAGGACGTCGCGGGGCCGGATCCGGATGCACCCGCGGTCCGCGCGACCCACCCGCTGCCATCGTGGGCGCCGGCCGTTGCCCAGGTGGAGTACTGGACGAGTGCGGTCGCGGCGGCTCTCTCGCGACTCAGGGCCCGGAGGGTCGGGTTCGACCTCATCGATGCGACGCTCCTCGCCGGCCTCCGGGTCGAGCTCCCGGAGGTCGAGTTCGTCGGCGTGGCGCGCGACCTGTACGACCTCCGGGCGATCAAGCTGCCGGCCGAGATCGCCCTGCTCGAGGCAGCGTCGCTCGTCAACTGCGCCGCCGCTGACGCGGCGATCGACGGCGCGCGTCCCGGGATGACCGACTACGACGTGCTCGCGCTCGCGATGGCGTCGCTCCAGACCGCCGGGGTCGAGTACCTCACCCACTCGCTCTGCAACGTCCGACGCGGGTCGGGCACCTGGTTCGCGGTCGGCCAGACGCTCCGCGAGGGTGATGCGTTCTTCTTCGATATCGGTTGTTATGGGCGGGGCGGCTATGCCTCGGATATCGCCCGGGTCGGCTTCGTCGGCGAGCCGCCGGCTGTCGTCTCGCGAGCCTACCGACAGCTTCTCGAGGCGCTCCACGTCGGTGAGGAGGCAGCGCGGCCGGGTGTCCGGGTGGCGGATGTCCACGCCGCCATCAATGACTACCTGCGCCGGCAGGGACTGCCGATCACGCCGTACGGCACCGGTCACGGCATCGGGCTCCGGGCGTGCGAACCGCCGACCATCCATCGACGCGACCGGAGCTCCCGCGACGAGGTGCTCCTCGAGGGCATGACGATCGCCATCGAACCAGAGACGCAGGTCGAGATCGACGGTGCGACCGTCCTGCTCAAGGTGGAGGACAACTATGCGGTCGAGGCGGACGGGCTCCGGCGGCTGACGACCGCGCCTCGGCTGGTGCCGACTGCGGATTCTGTGAGGGCTCCTGCTGGGTGACGGCCGTCAATGGATCGGCCGGCTCGTCCTCCTCGAGCACGTCTGCAGTCCCAGGCACGCGGTACGGGCAGTCGAGCGTGCACTCGACTTCTTCACGTCGCGCCTTCAGCGCGACCACCTGCCGCGGATCTTGCTCCAATCCGATCAGTCGTTTCGGAGGTTTCCGATCACCCGCCCGTGAGGCCGTCAGCGCGCTGACGTGAGGGCACCACGGTCCGCCATCGTGGCTCGGACGATCAGCCGTTCGAGGACCGATGCCGGTGCCACGCCCCCGTTCCGCCATGCGCAAGATTCGCGAGATCCTCCGCCTCGCCCTCGGCGAGGGCCTGAGCCGCCGCGCGACCGCATCTCGCTTGCATCCATGACCGATGCAAGGATACCCGGGCCGTCGCTGGCTACGACCACGAGCGACGTGGGTCAGGGAACTGCCACGTTCATCGTCACGTCGGCGTCATTGTTGCGAAGAGGACTGAAGATCGTCGCACCGACCGGGGAGTAGATATATTCCATACGGTACATAGTGATGCTACGATGGGATCGTGGCGGATGAACTGATCGACAGCCTCGAGCGCCTCTCGGTGTGCTCGGTCGCCGTCACGGCACGAGCCATCACCGCCGCGGGCGCGGACCTTACCTTCACGCAATGGCGGGTCCTCCTCGTTGTCGGCGAACGGACCGAAGGCGCGACCGTGAATGAGATCGCCACCCGGATCGGCGCACACGCCTCGCCGGCGAGCCGCCTCGTCTCGCGCCTGAAGCGGCGCGGCGTCGTCCGCACCGGAAAGGACGACCGCGACGGTCGCGTCACGCGGGTGACGTTGACGGAGGTCGGCCGGGACCTGCGCAGCCGTGTGCTCGAGCGTCGTCGTCGCGATCTCACCGTCGTGCTGGAATCCGTATCGATGACGCCCGCGGAGGCCGAGGCCGTGGCCAGGCTGGCCCGATCGTTCGAGTCGTTCGCATGACCCGCGCCCGGTTCCTCCGAGTCGTCCGCCGGCGCGTTCGCACGGCAGCGTACCTTCGGAAGTGGGTCGTCCTCGGGGCCCTCATCGGCGTCATCAGCGGCCTCGGGGCCGCACTCTTCTTCGTGGCGCTCGACGTTGGGAGCAGGTTCTTCCTCGGCGTGCTCGCCGGCTTCGTCCCCGCCTCGCCGCTCGGCGAAGGCGCCCGACCGATCACGGACGCGCTCCGGCCGTGGGCACTCCCGCTCGTCGTCGGGCTCGGCGGACTGATCTCCGGGGTCATCGTGTTTCGCCTCGCGCCGGAGGCCGAGGGTCACGGGACTGATGCGGCGATCGCCGCATTCCACCACGGCCCGAAGCGGATCCGGGCGCGGATCCCCCTCATCAAGCTTGTCGCGTCGGCGATGACGATCGGGTCGGGCGGATCCGGTGGCCGAGAGGGCCCCACGGCCCAGATCGGCGCCGGGTTCGGATCGTTCCTCGCCCGGCTCCTCGACCTGGACGCGCGCGATGCGCGGATCGCCGTCAGCACCGGGATCGGCGCCGGCATCGGGGCGATCTTCCGGGCACCGCTCGGCGGAGCGGTCCTCGCCGCGGAGATCCCGTACCGCGACGACGTCGAATCTGACGCTCTTGTCCCGGCCTTCGTCGGCTCCATCGTCGCCTTCTCCATCTTCGGCGCGATCATCGGCTTCGATCCGATCTTCGGGCGTGTCGCCGGCGCGGGGTTCACGGATCCGCGGCAACTTCTCTACTACGCTCTCATCGGCCTTGCCGCCGGGGTCGTCGGCCGCCTCTACATCGCGAGCTTCTACGGGTTCACGCGATGGTTCGGGCGGTGGAGCCTCCCACGCGCGCTCCGACCGGCCGTCGCGGGCTTCGCCGTGGGCTGCCTCGGCCTCGCTCTGCCGGGCGTGCTCGGCACCGGCTACGGCTGGGTTCAGGCGGGCCTCGACCGGACGACACTCCTCGGGCTGCCGCTGTGGGTCGTCCTCGCGCTGCCGTTCGCGAAGATCCTCGCCACCTCGCTCTCGATCGGCTCTGGCGGTTCTGGCGGGATCTTCGGTCCCGGGATGGTCATCGGCGGCCTCCTCGGAGCGGGGATCTGGAGACTCCTCGAGCCGGTGGCGCCCGCCGTCCCGCTCGATCCATCGCCGTTCGTCATCGTCGCGATGATGGCCCTGTTCGGCAGTGTCGCACGTGCCCCGCTCGCAGTCATGCTCATGGTCGCCGAGATGACCGACAGCCTCGCCATGCTCGCCCCGGCGATGCTCGCGATCGGGATCGCGACCCTCGTAGTCGGCGACCGCTCGATCTACGCGTCCCAGCTCCGGAGCCGGGCCGAGTCGGCGGCCCACCGTTTCCGGTTCGCCCTGCCGCTCATGGCGGCGATCCCCGCCGGCGATGCAGCCCGAGTTCCTCGGGCGGTGGTCACGCTCGATGATTCGACGATGAGCGTCCGGGCCCGGCTCGTCCGCGCCGGTGTCCCGGGTGCGCCGGTGGTCGACCGAGCCGGTTCCGTCCTTGGCTCGATCGATGTGGTGGCCCTCGAGACCGCGGCCGACGGCTCGACCATCGGTGATCTCGATCTTGCCGGATCGACCATCCCCGCCGATGGCGCGCTCGACGATGCGCTCGCCATCCTGACCGACGCGCATCGGAGCTGGGCTCCGGTGGTCGCCGACGATCGGCTCGTCGGGATTCTTTCTATCCGCGACATCGTCGCCGCGTATCGGCGGGCGCTCGCCGGCAATGTCCAGCGGGTCCGGGGCGTGGATGGCGGCGGATCGCTCGTCGACGCGGAGATCGGCCCGTCCTCGACGCTCGTGGGTTCCTCGGTCGCCGCCGTCCCGTGGCCGCGGCAGGCGATCCTCGTGTCCGTGACGCGCGGCGAGGAGGTGATCGTGCCGCGGGGCGATCTCGTCCTCGAAGCGGGCGATCGACTCACCGCGTTTGCGACCCCTGCGGCGCGAGAGGCGCTCGAGGGGCTCCTCGCGAGCCGGATCGCCGCCGCCGCGCCCGAGGCGTGAGCGCGGCACCTGGTTCCTCAGCGATTGCCGTTCGCCATCCGAGTGGCGTCGGGCCGGCCGCGGAGTCTGCCCATCGCGAAGATCCCGACCAGCGGCCCGGTGGCGAGCAGGCCGAACGCGATCTGCCAGCCCACTGCGTCGGTTGAGCGGAGGAGCCCGACGAGGGTGATCGTCACCCCGGGCAGGAGGAATCCGGCCGCCGTCTGGAGCGCGAGAGCGGATCCGGCCGTGCCGGGTGGTCCCAACTCGGTGACAGCGACGGAGAACTGCGCCGAATCGGCGACGACGCTGATCCCCCAGACGACCCCGAGGGCGAGGGTCAGCGCTGGCGGCGCACCGAACAGGAATCCGATGGCGACGGCGCAGGAGCCGCTCACCGCCATCGCAGTCATCGTCAGTGTCGTCCGACCAATACGATCTGCGGCGAGCCCGGCGGCGGCGCAGCCGAGCCCACCCGCCGCCACGACCACGAATGCAGCGAGGCTCGCCGGCGCCGGGTCGCTGAGGCCGGCGGCGGCGAAGCTCGCGGTGAGGAACAGAGGGATCCAGGTCCACATCGCGTACAGCTCCCACATGTGACCGAGATACCCGAGGCTGGCCAGCTGGACCGACGGCTCGCGAAAGGCGGTGCGAGCCACAGCCAGGCTGAACCGTGGCGCCGGGACGTCGAACGGACCGCTGGACACCGTCCGGATGACCAGCCAGGCCGCCGAGGACGCCGGCGACGCTGGCGGAGGCGACGATCGCCCGCCAGTCGAGGCCGGACAGCTTGCCGAGGGCTCGGAACAGGTAGGGCAGGGACGCTCCCACGGTGAGGGCCCCGACGAGGATGCCGATTGCCAGGCCGCGCTCGCGCCGGAACCAGCCCGCGACGATCTTCATCCCGACCGGGTAGACGCCGGCCAGGGCGAACCCCGTGAGGAAGCGGAACAGGATCGCACCGGCTTCATCGCGTGCGACGTAGGCGAAGCCGAGGTTGGCGGTCGCGGCGCCGAGAGCTCCGACGAGGAAGAGGATGCGGCCCGGCAGGACGTCAACGGCGCCAGTGACGGCGAGCAGGAGTGCACCGGCGACGAAGCCGAGCTGAACGGCGATCGTCACGAGCGGGAGATCCATCCCCCCGAGATGCCAGTCGACCACGAGCAGCGGCGCGACGGCGGACGCGCTGAACCAGGGCGACATCGCGAGCAGTTCGCCGAGACCGAGGAAGACGAGGAGACGCCAGCGGGCCAACGGCTCGGGATCGCCGGCCTCCCCTCCCGACGCGACCGCGCGGAGCATCGCGTGCCGCGCATCCTCCCCTCGCAGGCCTTCGACCCGCCCTATCCGAACCACAGGAGGCCTTGGGTCGCCTCATCCAGTGGCACATCGGGCGGCACTTCCGCAAGGACGGCGGGCTCCGCCGCCCAGGAGGCCCGGGCCGACTCGAGCGGTTGGCGTCGAATGACCCGCGCGTCGTTCTCGTCAAGCGATGCCGGTCCCGGTTCACTGGCCTGAGTAGCCGGCGCCTTCGGATCCGTCATGGTCGATTCCAGTCGTTCCCGGCGCATTCGAGGCCGGATGGGGCCGTGTTCCGTCGCCACGCGTCTCGGGTTCGGCGTCAGCGAGCGCGGACGATGGTGCGATGCCTCCGTGGCGCTGGGCCCTCCATCCAGCTCGGTCGCCGGTCCCCGAAGCATAGGCTCGAACCAAGCCCGCTGGATGTGACCCGCGTCACGCTTCGTCCCGGATGTGTGCCTCGCCCTCGGGGCGGTCCGATCTCGGTCCTGTCGCCGAACCGGATCCGGCACGGCCAGCCGTGTGTCGTGCGTCACGGCGGCCATCCCGGCAGCACCGGTAGTCTTGGCTCCAGATGCGGCTACCCACGAGATGGAGGGCGAGCAGCGTGCTCTACACGAAGGAGCTGGTGGCCGCCGGGGCAACCGTCCGTCTCGTCTTCGACGGTGCCGGCACCGGTTGGCTGGCCCGCTGGGGGCGCAGTGATGGCCCGGCGTCCCGCGCCGCGGAGCTCTTCGCGGAGCTCAAGGCGGCCGGCCTCGCCTACGAGGTCTGCGACTACTGCGCCGGTGCGTTCGACGTCCGCGAGGAGCTGTCCGACGCCGGTGAGGCGCTGACCGGCTCGTACATGGACCATCCGAGCGTCGCCGGGCACGTGGCGGACGGGTTCCAGGTGTGGATCCTGTGACGGTCGCGAAAACGGGCGCCCGATCGCGATAGGTCTCCCGACGAGTCTCCCCAGGACCTCTGGCGGGTTGCCCGGTGATGCAGCCGCGGCGACGATCGTCGGAACTTGGCCGGACCACGCTCCACGAGACGAACACCCTTGACCATCCGTCCACTCGTCCTCGGCGGTCGACCGTCGCTCTCTGCTCCGAACGTCGTCGCGAGCGCCCTCGAATCGGCGCGCGCCCCCCTCGTGGTCGGCGCGATCGGCGCCGGACTCGTCCTGCTCGCCGGGCTGCCGGCGCTCGTGCTCTCGACGTCGGCTGACCGGGTCACGGTCGGCGGGCTGAGCCTCCTCGGCACGGCCGCGGTGGGCGCCACGCTGTCCATCCGGCCGCGCGATCGGGTCGTGAGTTCGATCGCGACGGTGCTGGCCATCGCCTCGATCACGGCTCTGGCGCGGGCCGTCTTCGCCGAGGTTCCCACGATCGTCTGGCTGTTCGCGTTCGTCGTCCCGGCCGTCGGCCTCGTCCGCGGCCCGGCGCAGGGGGCCCTCGCCGGGTTGCTTGCCGAGCCAGCTCTGCGCTGGATCGAGACCGGTACCGCGGTCGGCCCCCTCGATGCGCAGGCGCCGTTCGGGTTCCTCATCCTCGTCGCCCTCGGATCCGTGCCCGCCTATCTGTTGGCGGTGGCGCACAGCCGGCGTGAGGCGCTCGATGCTCAGCTCGCGCGAGCCAACGAACTCCTGAGCATCGCCGTCGTGGCCCGCGAAGCTCTGAAGGAGGCCCAGGATCAGGCGATCTTCATGCTCGCCCGGGCGGCCGAGGCGCGGGACGGCACGACCGGCCAGCACATCCAGTCGGTGCGTGCTCTCGCCGGCGAGCTTGCGCTCGCGCGCGGGATTGGCGCCGCCGCCGCTGAGGAGATCGCCTGGTCGGCGATGCTCCACGACCTCGGCAAGCTGCGGGTGCCCGATCGGGTGCTCCTCAAGCCGGGCAGCCTGACCGAGGAGGAGTGGGCGATCATCCGTCAGCATCCCGCCTGGGGCGAGGAGCTGCTGGCGGGCACGGCGGGCTTCGCGGTCGCCCGGCTCATCGCCCGCTCCCACCACGAGAACTGGGATGGTACGGGCTACCCGGACCGCCTCGTCGGCGAGGCCATCCCCCACGCGGCGCGGATCGTCCGGATCGTCGATGTCTACGACGCGCTTCGGAGCGACCGCCCGTACAAGCCCGCCTGGTCGCCGGAGCGGGCGCTCGACGAGATCCAGGCGATGCGCGGTCGCGGCCTCGACCCGGAGTTGACGGATCTGTTCCTCGGGCTGGCACATTGACTCCCCGCGGATGAGGGGGGTCGGCTCGGGTGACGCGTGGCCGCGCGGACTGTGGGCCACATCACGGCGGCGGTGAGGATCCACCCACGATGATCGTGGCTCAACACTCGCACGGAGCCCGTCATGCGCAGCGATATCCGGCCCCGAGCCACATTCCCCGACTTCGAGCTCCCGGACCAGTCCGGCCGGCGTCGGCAGTTGTCCGAGATCCAGGGGATCGATCCGATGATCGTGGTCCTCTCCCGGGGACGCTACTGTCCGAAGGACCGGCGCCAGCTGCGTAACCTCGTCGAGCTCGCCCCCGAGTTCAAGGTGGCGTACACGAAGATCGTGACGATCTCCACGGACAACCTGCTCGAGACCAACGAGTTCCGCGACGGCCTCGGGGCGACCTGGCCGTTCCTCTCGGACCCCGGACGAATCGTCCAGAAGGATCTCGACGTCGCCGAGTACACGGATCCCACCCACGATCCGATGGTCCCTCACACGTTCGTGCTGGGCCCCTGCCTCGTCATCCACTCCATCTACAACGGCTACTGGTACTGGGGGCGCCCGTCCAACGAGGACCTCCGCCGCGACCTTCGCGACGTCACGCGCCGAGCCCGCTCCGACTGGGACCTCGGGGCTCCCGGCCCTCGGGAGAAGTGGGAGGCCGGAGAGCGGGCGGAGTTCTGGCCCTACGGCCGGTCCCTCCGCGAGGTCCTCGCCGCGGAACGGGAGATCGCGTGACCCGCGCGCTTCGATCCCGGGACACCGAGGGCTCGTCGGTCTCGCGACGCCTCCTCGCGGCCGTCTCTTCGCGCTCGACCGCCGAGCTCCGGGGAGACCAGTGAATCTCTTCCGGCTCCTGCGTCGCGTCGTCGTGGCACAGCCGGCGCCGGCGCCCGTTCCGATCGACGTTCCCCCGGAGCTGACGGTGTACGGGGCGGACTGGTGTGGGGATTGTCGTCGGGCGAAGCACCACCTCGACACGGCCGGCGTCCCGTACCGCTGGGTCGACCTTCGGTCGGATCTCGCGGCGAAACGGATGCTCGCGGCGGCAGGCCTCCGGGCGATCCCGGTCATCGCCACGCCGGACGGGCGCGTCCTGGTGGAGCCGTCGAACGCGGATCTCGGTCGACTTGTCGCGTCGCTCGCCTGAGGTCGCGCCACCCGGGTCAGTCGTCAGCCCGTGATGGCCGGCGAACCGGGAACCACCGATCTGGTCCGAGCCGCGGACCGCTCGCTCACCGGCTGTTGGAAGACGCAGTCGAGTGGGGCGACAGCGTCGTCGCGCCGACGTTTCCCTTCGTCGTGGGCCCTACCAACGATGCGGTAGCACTCCCGCAGATGTCGAGCTCGAGGTTCTGTCACGGTGTTGCGAGCACTCCCTCCGGCGGGTCGAATCGCGCCGGGTGGTCGAGATAGTCGATCCACAGCTCCGGGCGTCGGAGCCCCACCGCAAGGCCTCGTCGGAACGAGAAGCGGCCCCATCGCAGCACGACTCCGGCGTCACCGATGAGGCCGAGCAGCCGCCGCTTTGCGAAGAGCCGGATGCCGTCGATCGGTGCAAGCTCGACGAACTCGGTATCCGGTTCCGTGGCCCTCCACCCCACGGTCAAGTCGCCGACCCAGGTGCCGCAGCACCAGGAGCGGAACGAATCGATGACGAGAATCCGGCCGGCCGCCAGTCCGCGGAGGGACGACCGCAGCGCGGCATCCACCTCGACCGAGATCGTGGACGGGACGACCGGGTGGCCGCCCGGGGTTGCCGCGATGTTCTCCACTGCTGACCTCTTCCTGGGTACGCTCGAGATCGTGGTCAGGCCTCCGCCCTCCGTCGTCCCGGAGCAGGCGGCGACGCGACCATGCGCCCGGAACGTAGGGCGGGGTGGCGCGCCCGTCTGTGGCGTGGATCACGCTCAGCGCGGTTCCAAGGTTAAACCCGGATCGCCGTGTTGCCCCGGGCATGCATCGACCCCCGGCCGCCGACCGGGGGTCGATTGCGAGAAGGCCCCTGGGGTGGGTTAGTTGTTGGCGCGGAAGACGAACCGGTCGAGGACGAGGCCGAGCACGCTTCCGTACATGAACGTGTGGGCCACGAACTGGACGGCCACATTCTGGCTATCCGGGAACCACGTCCAGCCGAAGACTCCGGCGAGGACGAAGAAGTTCATGATCCAGAGGCCGAAGCCGGCCAGGCTCGCGACGACGAGGACCGCGGCGGTCGACCGAGAGAACGACGGCACGAGCGCGAGCACGCCCGCCACGACGACGCCGTACATCATCGACAGCGCCATGTGAACCACGAGTCCGGCACCGCCGGACGTGAGGAGCGAACTCGTCGGATCGAGCGCTGTCTTGCCGAGCGCGATCGCCCCGATCATCCGCAGCGGCATGAAGAACGCAGCGCTGCCATTGAGCACGACGGCCATGATCATCTCGAACATCGCAAAGACGATCCCGCCGACGATCCCGCCGACGATCCCGTAGCGGATCCAGGTCCCCGTGGCGATGCGTCGGTCGGTGAACGTTGCGGTCGACATGTGCGGACTCCTTATCCAATCGTTGATAGGACCCGACCGTAGTCGCACCCGTCGCGATGTTCTGTAGCCTCCCTCACAAAGCCTGCAGGACACCGCCTGGGCAAGGCGCCGCGTAGGCCAGCCCGCCGCCGGGTGTGGGCTGCTGGTACGCGATGAGGAACCGCCAGCGGCTCATTCGACCAGCCTCGATGGACCTCTGGACCAGAGCCTCTTCGGCGAGGATGAGGAGCATCGCCAGACGGCCTCGGGACGTCGCCGTCCGCTCGCGAAGCAGGGTCCGCGCCGCGTCGGCGCGTCGGCGACTGCTCTCGTCAAGAGCCGCCGTGACGTCGTCGAACCGCTCGACTCGGACGTCGGCCGCGTGGAGCGAGCGGCCCAGCCGATCGCCGGCATTCGGACCGGTGACGAGGAGTGCAGCGAAGAGTCGACCGTTGGGACCCAGTGCTTCCCCGATGCCCCGGACCGACGCTGCGAGGTCCGGCGCGAACATCAGGGAGTCGATCGCGTAGGCGCTCGTGGCGCCGAGGAGCGGTGGGCAGGCAAGATCGCCGGCGTAGAACCGGACCGCGGCACTGACGCCAGCACGCCGGGCTCGCCTCGTCGCCGCGGCGACGGCCCGCCGGGAAACGTCGACGCCGACGATCTGTGCTCCTGAGCGGCGATGCATCTCGAGCGCCAGGCTGCCGATCCCGCAGCCGAGGTCGAGCAGCCGATCGCCCGGCGCGGGATCGAGGTCCGTCAGCAGGAAGTCGCGGTCCTCCGTGGTGAGATAGCCGTGGGCAGCCACGCCCCCGGCCGCCGTGAGCGTCAGGAAGCGACGTCCCGCGACTGATCCGACGAGGAGCGCGTAGGAGATGTCGAAGTAGATCCGGGCGATGACCCCGGCCGCGACTCGACCAAGCCCCCGCCGCTGCCGCCACGTCACGCGCGGGGCCTTCGGGCCGGGCGGAGCCAGGCAAAGGCGATGGCGGCGCCCACGACGATGACGACGGCGATCTCCGCCGGTTTGTCGAGCGCCCCGCCAGCGGATCGGACCGCGACGAGGCCAGCGCCGGTCACGATCGCTCCGCCCACGATGACTTCGGCCCGTGGACGGATGGTCATTCGCCGGGCTCCGGAACGCGGCGCTTCCGCCGAGTGAGCGAGCGGCCGGCGATCGCCACCAGCGCGACCATGGGCAGGCCAACGATCGCGACGAGGAGCAACGGGGTCCGCACGGCGAGGTCGCGCACCCCACTCTCGATGGAGAGGGCGAGATCCGCGGCGCCGAGGGCTGCATAGAGGCCACCCAGGGCGTTCGAGCCCTGGAACACGATGAAGGCCGCGCCGAGCCCGATGAACAGCAGGCTCG
Organism: Chloroflexota bacterium; assembly: GCA_015478725.1. Lineage (NCBI taxonomy): Bacteria > Bacillati > Chloroflexota > Chloroflexota bacterium. The sequence continues at coordinate 25,400 of JADMIG010000011.1, forward strand.
AGATGACGACGGAGCTGTGGCGGCGGATCGGACCGAGCTGCAGCTCCCGGCCGCGCAGGCGGCCGCGACCGGAGGCCCCGAGTCGGTCCCAGGCGAGGGCGAGGGCGAACAGCGGGGCGGCCATCCCTGCCGCGAAGATCGCGAGGAGGACCGCGCCCTCGATCGCGCCCCCGGAGGCGCCCGCGATCGTCAGTACCCCGCCGAGCAGCGGCCCCGAGCAGAACCCGCCGATCCCGTACACGAGACCGAGCACGTACGTGGCGGCAAGGGACTCGCCGCTCGCGGCGAACCCTCGTCCGGAGAGGCGTCCGGCGCCCGGCACCTCGAACCCGCCGACCGCCAGCTGGAAGGCACCGATCGCGATGAGCAGGAGGCCGGCCACGATCGAGACCTCTGTCCGGTGCTCGAGGAACAGGCTGCCGAGAGCCCCGACGCCGAGGCCGAGCGGGACGAAGAGGGTGAGGAGTCCGACGTAGAAGACAGCGGTCCGCAGGAGCAGCTGGCCGCGCGACGGGAATGCATAGGCGAAGAAGGCCGGCAGGAGCAGTGCCGAACACGGGCTGAGCAAGGACAGCACGCCGCCGGCGAACGCGACGACCGTCTCGATTCCCATCGCTGCGTCTCGCGGCTACTTCGACGCGAGGGCGGCATCGATCGCCGCCTGGAAGACCTCGAATGGCTGGGCGCCGACGATCCGCTGCGTGCCGATGAGGAACGTGGGAGTGCCGTTGAAGCCCTTCGAGGTGACGTCGGCGAGATCCGCCTGGACCGCGCCGGCGTGGGTACCCGCGTCGACGCAGGCGTCGAACTTGGAGACGTCGAGTCCGAGGCTGGCGCCGAATCCCTTGAGGCGGTCCTTCGAGAACGCCCCCGTGTTCTCGCCGCCCTGGTTCTCATAAAGGAGGTCGTGATACTCCCAGAACCTGCCCTGATCGCCCGCGCAGCGCGCGGCATTCGCCGCGTCCCGCGACTCAGGGCCGATCCAGGCGAAGTCGTGCCACTCGAGGCGGACCGTGCCGGTGTCGATGTAGGCGGTCTTGATCTGCACCTCGACCGAACGAGCGAATGCCCCGCATGACGGACACTGGAAGTCGCCGTATTCGCGGATCAGGACGGGCGCGGCGGCCTGGCCGAGAACCGGGTGCGGGTCCGCGACGCTGCCTGTGGGCGTGCCCGCCGCGCCGATGTAGAGGATGCCGACGACCGTGGCGGCCGCGACCGCGAGGAGCCCTGGCAGCGCCCAGCGCCGGAGACTGCGCGGCGAGCGCCGCGCTGGCATCGCGCTGCGGACCGTCGACCGCCCGGATCGGTCCGTCGCCCGTAGGCTCGTCCGGACACCAGCGCGCTCGGTGGAACCCAGGGGCGTGGTTGTACCTTCGCGCGGATCTGCGCTTCGGCGACGCTTGCCCAATCGATCCTCCGTCCGGTCCACGTCAAGCGGCCGCGCCGCGCACCCCGGGGGATGGTAGGCGGGTCACTGTGTCGCGGCTGTGACGGACATCACGAACCGGGGACGTGACGCACCACACAGCGATCCTGCCGGGGATAGATCAACATTCGCGCCGATGAACGATCGCACTACCATCGACGACGTTGGGCCGATCGTCGCCGAGGTCAGCGCGCCCGCCGCCCTCGTGTTCCAAATGATTGGCGCGATCGGCCAGGGTCCCCAGCGTCCTGGCGACCGCGCCGACGTTCTTGCGCGCGATGGCGATTCGCTCATCTGCGATTTCCGGACGACCGTCCGCCTCCCACTCGGCCGGAGACGATCCGTGCGAACGCGTGAGGCCGTGCGGCTCGTGCCACCGGACCGCGTCGAGTACGAGCACCTCGACGGTCCGGTCCGCGGTCTTCGCGAGTCGATCACGGTCGAATCGATCGAAGACCATCGCAGCCGGCTCGTCTACCGGGGCACGTACGGTTCGCGGGGTCGCCTCGCCCGGGCGGTCTTCCGGCTCCTGTCCAAGGGCACGATCGAGCGCGCGATGGATGAGCACTTCACCGACCTTCGGCAGCGGGCCGAAGCTCGGGCGGTGCGCAGCCGAGCGTTCGCGGTCGAGCCAGCCGTCGAACCCGTCGACGACTAGGGGTCGGCCTGGGCAACCGCCGCGAAGTACCGCAGATCCCCCCGCCGCACCGCGGCGCGGACCTCGTCTGCGAGGCGCTGCGCCTGCGCCGGTCCGATCCATGCTGAGCCAGCGGACCCGGCGAGCGCCCCGAGATCCAGTCCCAGGTCGCGCGCCGCGACCGCCGCCAACCTGATGCGGGCTTCGATCCGATCGACGAGGGCGCAGATCGACGCCGTCCGATCCCACCGTCGCTCGATCCTCAGGCCGGCAGCACCGAGCTGCCGGCCGAGCTCGCCGGCGCGCCAGGCATCGGTGACGCACAGCGCCGCGCCGAGGATCCGGTGGTCGGTCAGCGCCGGGATCGGGTCGTCGCCGACCTCGACATCGCTCAGGATGAGCCGGCCACCCGGGCGGAGCACTCGGCGCATCTCGATCAGCGCGTCCGTCCGGGGCAGCGTCGAGAGGACGCACTCGGCGAGGATCCCGTCGAAGGTGGCCGATTCGTACGGCAGGTTCAGCAGATCGGCCCGGCGCCAGCGCACCCGACCGATTGGCTCGCGTGATTCGGCGTGCGCGATCACCTCGGCGCTGGCGTCCACGGCGTCGACCTGGAGACCGAACTCGCCGGCTGCGAGGCGCGAGCTTGCCCCCGGACCGCAACCGGCGTCGAGCAGCCGCGTTCCCGGCTTGAGCTCTGACGCCGCGAGCAGCTGGCGCGTGCTCTCGAGCCCACCGGGGTGGAACGACTCTCCGATGAGGAGCTCGGCGAGCGGATTCCCGTAGACCGTCGAGCAGCAGGCGATGACGCTGGCTGGCTCACGCCGGAGTTCGACCCTCGGGCTGACCGGCCCCGGGTCGCCCGAACGCTCGGCCGTCATCAACGCGGCTCCAGGACCGCAACGGCGCGGCCACCACGTCGTCGGGCGGCGAGGCGCTGGCGGGTCTCCTCGCGGTAGCCGACCGTGTTGTACGTGCAGAAGGGGATCATCCGTCCGTCATCCTGGAGGACCCCGATGCAGCACTTCATCGCCTTCTTGACGTCGAACGTCCAAGGATCGAGAAAATCCCGCATTTGGACCATGAAGACCCGCCGGGCGAGGTCGGTGAGCGCCGGCAGATCGAGATCGCACGCAGCGCAGACGAACCGTTCGCTCGTCGAATCGCCCGGCACGGACCCGGCCGACCAGAGCCCCTCCAGGGCGTGCAGGATGTTCCGGTCGATGTTCGGCAGCGTCCGGTTCGTGATGTAGTCGAGGTACTGGTCAACCTCGAGGACGCGCGGCAGCGGGATCACCTCGCCGTCGTCGCCGAGGTAGGCGTAGGTGACCGAACTGCAGGTCGGGAAGCAGCACGGGATCGGGACAAAGTCGCTCGCCCGAAACGTCTCGCCGCCGGTCTCGAGAGCGCGGAGCACGTCCGGGATCGTCATTCGCCGCAGCGGGTCGTGGTCGGGGTGGCGCCCCGTGTGGGTCACGGGCTGGAACATCACGCCACGGACCGCCGGGTGCTTGAGGCCGAACTCGACGATCGGCCCGACCTCGTGCTCGTTCACGTCCCGCTCGATGGCCGCGACGAGGATGACGTGCAGGTCGGCTTCGGCCAGGCGATCGAGGGCCCGGAGCTTCGTCTCGAGGAGCGGCTCGCCCCGGATCGTCCGGTACGTCTCGTCGGTGAGGCCATCGAACTGGAGGTAGATGAGCGGCCGGAGCGCGGCGAAGCGGGCGAACCACTGCGGATCATTCGCGACGCGGAGGCCGTTCGTATTGACCATCACGTGACGGATGTCGCGGTGCTGGGCCGCCGTGATCATCTGGAGGAGGTCCGGGTGGATCGTCGGCTCGCCGCCGGAGAACTGGACCACCTCGGGGTGGCCCTCGAGCTCGACGAACCGGTCGAGCATCGCCTCGACCTCGGCAACCGTCAGGTTGAAGCCGGCCCCGGCGTTCGCGAAGCAGACCGGGCAGTCGAGATTGCACGCCGTGTTTACCTCGATGAGGGCGAGGCACGTGTGCTGGCGGTGCTCCGGGCAGATCCCACAGTCGAGCGGGCAGCCGCGGGCCACCTCGGTCGTGACCCGCAGCGGTGCCTGGCCGGGTTTGTTGAACCGAGCGTTCTCGACATAGGCGCGGGAGTCGGCGTAGATGAGTCCCTCGAACCAGCCGTGCGTGTCGCAGCGCTTCCGCATGAAGACCTCGCCGTCGCGGAGGAGGACCTGGGCGTCGATGACGGTCCGGCACTCCGGACAGATCGAGCGAGTCACCTCGTGGAGGATCTCGCCCGCTGGGCGCGGCTGCGGGGGGAGCGTCGGGAGCATGTGGCCTCCAGGGGAGCGGTCGGTGGACACGTCGGCTCGGTCGATGCCGGTCCCGCCTTCGGTCAGCGAGCGGCCGGAGCGGCCGGCAGCCGCTCACCAGCCTCGATCCGGATCGGCAGACGGTTCTCGCCGGGGGTCAGGGGGCAGGAATAGGTATCGGCGTAGACGCAGTACGGGTGATACGCAAGGTTGAGATCGAGCGCGTACGTCCCGTCGTCCTCCGCCTCGAGATCGAGGTAGCGTCCGGCGCCGTAGGTCTCGACGCCGCTCGTGCCATCGAGGAATGGCACGAAGAGCGACTCGGCGCGTCCCCCGTCCATGACATACGCTGTCAGCGAGCGCGGTGCTCCGCCCACGGGGAAGGTGAACGAGCCCGCTCGATGCGCCGGTCGAAGCTGGCCGTCCGAGGTAGGGATCTCGAAGGCCGAGGGTGCTTCCCCGTGATATGGCTCGAGCTCCAATCCTTCGAATCGGAGCGTGGGATCGATCGGGAAGTACGGCAGTCCCGAGAAGGCGGGGCGCTGGGAGGCCGGGATCGGGCTTGACGGTGACGCCTTGAAGAACGCGTCCTTGGCGGCCCGATGGCGCTCGATCTCCGCCGCGTACCCGTGTTGGTGGTCGTCCGCCACTGGCTGATCTCCCTGGCCTGTCCCGTTCGCCGCGATCATGGGGCTTCGGCGGTCCCGGGGCCGTAACCGAGCCCACACTCTCCAACGTGACGCGCGCCACAGCGGGCGAGGCGGCGATCCGCATAGCCTCGGTGAGCCGCGACTCTCGTGGCGCGGGGTCGGTCGGCGATCGGGCAGGCGACGGCCCAGCACGACGCCCGCACCAGGAGAACATCCGCCGATGGAAGAGCAGTTCGACTTCGTGATCATCGGCGCCGGGTCGGCTGGTGAGGCTGCGACCTACATGGCACGTGGCCGCGGTGCTTCGGTCGCGATCGTCGATCGAGAGCTCTTCGGCGGATCGTGCCCGTTTTGGGCCTGCATGCCGTCCAAGACGCTCCTCCACGCGGCCGCGGTCCACGCGGGTGGCGGCGGCTACGACTGGCCGCAGGCCTCCGCCCGACGCGACTACATGATCAACCGTGAGGGGACTGATGTTCCGAGCGACGCGGGTCACGTGCATGGGCTCGAAGATGCCGGCGCGGTCGTCGTTCGCGGGACCGCCCGGATCGTCGGACCGGGTGCGGTCGCGGTCTCTGGGGACGGGGACGAGCGGATGCTGCACGCACGGAACATCGTGGTTGCGGGCGGCACGTTCCCGACGATCCCGAGTATCGAAGGACTCGACCGGATCATCTTCTGGACGAACCGCGAGGCCACCACCACCCGCGTCCTCCCGGCAAGCCTTGTCGTCCTCGGCGCCGGACCGACCGGCGTCGAGCTGGCACAGGTTTTCGCCAGATATGGCGTCCCCACCGCCCTCGTCGCGTCGCAGTCGAGGGTCAATCCCAAGGATCATCCGCGGAACTCGAGCGCCCTGGAGGCCGGCCTTCGACGAGACGGGGTCGATGTGCGGACCGGTGTGCAGGCGCTGCGCGTGCGGGGACGCGCGGGGGCATCCGGAGCCGACGTGGTGGACCTGTCCGACGGCACGACGGTCGAAGGTCACCGGATCCTGCTCGCGGTAGGCCGAACCGTGCCCGTCGCCGGACTCGGGCTCGAGACCGTGGGGGTGAAGCTGTCAGATGGCCGTCCGGTCGTCGGTCCGGACCTGAGGATCGCCGACCACGTCTACGCCGTCGGGGACCTGGCAGGACCGGAGATGCACACGCACCTCGCGCACTACCAGGGCGAGCTCGCCGTCCGCATCGCGCTCGGCGACGACGTTCGGCCCGACTACTCGGCGATCCCTCGCGTCGTCTACACGGACCCTGAGGCCGCCGGCGTCGGGCTCACCCTCGAGCAGGCGATCGCGGCCGGATACGATGCCTTCGAGGAAGTGGCCGACCTTGCGACGAGCGCGAAGGGCTACGTCGTCGAGGCGACCGGGCACGTCACGATCATCGTCGATCGACGGACGCGGACGTTGCGCGGGGCGTTCATCGCCGGACCGGCGGCATCGGAGGTCATCCACGAGGCGGTTCTCGCCATCAGGATCCAGGCGACCATCGACGTCCTCGCCGACACGATCCACGCCTTCCCGACGACGGCTCGGGTCATGGGCGGGCTCTTCTCACAGGCCATTCGCACGCTCGACGCCACGAAGCGGCGCTGATCTCGATGCACGCGCCACCGACGCTTCTGTTCGCACGGCGGTAGCAGTCGAGTGACCGATCCTGGCGCATTCGTTCCCGTGATCCCGGCCTCGGCGGTCCCGAGCGTGACCGCGACCGTGATGACCGAGGTCGACAGGCTCGCTATCGAGATGTACGGCATCACCCTGCTCCAGATGATGGAGCAGGCCGGCTCCCACCTCGCGGAGGTCGTTCGACTTGAGCTCGGTGGCGACCTCCGTTCACGAAACGTCGTCGTGGCGGTCGGGCCCGGCAACAACGGCGGCGGCGGGCTGGTGGCAGCCCGACACCTTGTCAACCGCGGCGCGAGCGTGCGGGTCGTCCTGGCGCGGCCCACGCTGCGTATGACCGAGGCGGCCCGGCACCAGCTGGCGACGCTCATCGCGATGGGGACGAGCTGCTGCGTGGCCACGTACGACCTTGGTGACGAGGAGCTCGACGTGGTGCTCGCGAATGCCGACGTCGTCGTCGACGCGATCCTGGGCTACAAGATCCACGGCGCGCCGCGCGGGGAGGTCGAACGGCTCATCGGCTTCGTCATCCGCTCGGGCCGCCCGGTGGTCAGCCTCGACCTGCCCTCGGGCATCGATCCGGACACTGGCGACGCGTCCGGCATCGCGATCTCCGGCGCGGCGACCCTCACTCTCGCGCTGCCCAAGCCGGGCCTCATTCGCGGGGTTGGCGCCACTCGCAGTGGCCGGCTCTACCTTGGAGACCTCGGGCTACCAGCGGCCCTCTATGCTGGCCTGCACATCGACGTCGGCCCATTGTTCGCCGCCGGCCGTATCGTCCACCTGGATCGGATCGCGTGACCAGACTCACCCAGGCGCGTTCGTTGACCGAGAAGCTCGGCCTCCTCAGCGAGGTCGCCCTCTTCGCCGGGCTGTCGGAAGCCGACATCGAGGCGATCGGCCATGCCACGACGATGACCCACTGCGTCCGTGGCCAGCAGATCCTCTCGCCCGACGACGCGCCGGACCGGATCCACATCATCAAGAAGGGCCAGGTGCGGGTCTTCCGCGTCACGCCCGACGGCAAGCAGCTGACCCTCGACATCTACGAGAAGGGAACGATCCTCGGCGACATGGGCCTCCTCGGGCAGGACCGGCTTCCCGAGGCGTATGCCGAGGCGATCGGCGACGGGGTGATCTGCACGATCACCCCGGAAGAGCTGCGCCGGCTCATCGAGCGCCACCCGGTCGTTGGCATCAATATCATCCGGCACCTCTCTCGGCGGCTCCAGGCCGCCGAGCGGGAGCTCGAGGCGATGGCGTACCAGCGGGTCGATCAGCGGCTCGCCCGGAAGCTGCTCGATCTCGGCCAACGCTTCGGCGTCTCGACGCTTCGAGGCACGCTGATCGAAGCACGGCTCACGCAGCAGGAGCTCGCCGAGATGATCGGCACGACCCGCGAGACGCTCGCCCACACGCTCGCCGATTTCCGGCGGCGGGGCTTGCTCGACACGGCCCACCACGAGGTCGTCATCCGCGACGCCGAGCGCCTCGCGGAGATCGCCGACGGGGACCTTCTCTAGGCGCTCCGGCTCGTCCTTCTCGGAGAGCGTGATCCTCCCTACATCCTGCGAGGCCGAACGTCGCTACGGTCGCGCCATGGACATCCTCCGCCTCATCACCAGATCCATTTCCACCACCGCATGCGAACATGTCCCCGCCGAGACCGCGGCACCCCAGGCTGACCGCTGTCAGGAATGCGGCAGTTCGTTCAGCCTCCGACTGTGCGCAACCTGCGGCCACGTCGGTTGCTGCGAATCCCAGGCCGGCCACGCCCGCTCCCACGCCTTGAGCGCTGATCATCCGGTCATCTACCAGGTGCCGGCGGGCTCCGGCTTCATCTGGTGCTACCCGGATCGAAGGTACGTCGGCTGAGGCGCCGGCTTGGGCGGGGGGATACCGTTGCGTGGTATACGAATACGGTATATCGTGTGGATAGACGTATCGACACCCTGGAGTTCCCGACATGACCCAGCCCATCGTCTACATCGACCTCGGCATCGGCGGGATGACCTGCGACGACTGCGTCGTTCACGTCACCGAAGCGCTCGAGTCAGCCCCGGGGGTCGAACACGTCAGCGTGGACCTCGAGTCTCGCAGTGCGGTCGTCACGGCGAGGGCGGACGTGTCGACGGCGGCCCTCGCCGCGGCCGTCCGCGCGACCGGCCAGTACAACGCGTTCGAGCGCGGACGGCGACCGGCCTCCGATGCGTGACGCGTTCGACTTCCTCATCCTCGGCTCTGGCTCGACCGCCTTCGCCGCGGCGATCAAGGCGTCCGACCTCGGCGCCCGGGTGGCGATGGTCGAGCGCCGGACGCTCGGCGGAACGTGCGCGAATCGCGGCTGCCTGCCCTCGAAGAACCTCATCGAGGCCGCCCGGATCGTCCACGAGGCGGCCCACCCGCGGTATGCCGGGCTCGCACCAGCCGCCGTCGGCGTCGACTTCGGGGCCCTCGTCGCCCAGAAGGACGATCTCGTGCGGGAGTACCGGGCGAAGAAGTACGCCAGCGTCGCCGACGGCCTGGCCGACCTGGAGCTGCTCGAGGGCGACGCGTCCCTCCTCGATCCACACACGATCGGTCTCGGCGACCGGCGGGTGAGCGGCGACCGGATCCTCATCGCCACCGGCAGTCGTCCGACGATCCCGTCGATCCCGGGCCTCGATACCGTGCCCTACCTCACGAGCGACCTCCTCGACGCCGATGAGGCCGGCCGACTGACCGCTCTGCCCGCCTCGCTCGCCGTCCTCGGCGGCGGCTACGTCGCGGTCGAGCTCGCCCAGCTCTTTGCCCGGCTCGGCAGCCGGGTGACGATCGTCGCCCGCTCGGGGCTGCTCTCAGGGTACGAACCCGCCCTCGGCGAGACGCTCGCCGAGGTGTTCGTCGCCGAGGGGATCGAGGTCCTCACCGCCACCCCCATCGAGCGGGTCGAGGGCGACGCGCGGGAGGTGCGGGTCCATGTCGAGACACCGACGGCCGGCCGGATCGTCCGCGCCGAACGGCTCCTCGTCGCCACCGGCCGGACCCCGAACACCGAGACGCTCGGGCTCGAACGGGCCGGCATCGCGGTCGACGGCGACGGCTTCGTCACGGTCGATGCCGAGCTGCGGACGAGCCAACCGCACATCTGGGCGGCGGGCGACGTCATCGGTCGCCAGCACGGCTCCCAGACCGCGACGCCGGTCGGCGCACGGCAGGGACGACTCGTCGCCGAGAACGCGTTCGCTGGCGCGAAGCGGCGCTTCGACGGGACCGTCATCCCGCGCGCGATCTTCACCGACCCACCGATCGCGGTCGTCGGCGAGACGGAAGCCGAGGTCCGCGCTCGCCGCTACCCCGCGGTCACCGCAACGACGCCACTCGCCTACGTCCCGCGGGCCGGGGCGATCCATCGGACGACCGGGTTCGTCAAGTTCATCGCCTCGACGATCGACGAGCGGGTCATGGGCGTCCACGTCATCGGCGAGGCGGCGCCGGAGATCATCGGCGAGGCGGCGATGGCCATGAAGTTCAAGGCCACCCTGGCCGACTTCATCGACCTCATCCACGTCTACCCCACGATGAGCGAGGCGCTCAAGATCGGCGCCCAGGCGTTCAGCCGCGACGTGACGAAGCTCTCCTGCTGCGCAGAATGACGAGCAACCTTCCTGTCGCCGCCCGGCGAGCCGACGAACTCGATCGACCGGCGGTCCTGGGCGCCTTCTTCGCGGGGCTATCCGACCCGACCCGGGTGCGGATCCTCGAACTGCTCGCCGAGCGGGCGCAGACGGTGACCGAGCTCGTCGAGGCGCTCGGCCTCGCGCAGGGCCGGGTGTCGAGCCATCTCTCGTGCCTGCGCTGGTGCGGCTACGTCGAGGCGCGCGTGGAGGGCCGCTACAACCGCTATCGGCTCGTCGACGAGCGGGTCCGCGAGATCCTCCGGCTCGGCGAGGCGATCGTGCGCGACAACGCCGACCGGCTCACCTCGTGCCTCGTCCTCGCGATCGAGGACGCCGCCGGATCGGGCGACGCGCCGTGAGTGAGAACCGAGGGAGACCCCGGGTCACCGGCGCCGTCCGCCGGCCACCTCCAGCAGGACCGCCTCGTAAGCGTCGACGGCCGCGTCCAATCCCAGGCGCCGACGGGCCGAGGCACGCACGCGAGCGCGGTCGAGCCGTTGCGCCCGACTGACCGCCACGACCAGCGCGTCCTCATCGTCGGGATCGACGAGGAAACCGCTCACCCCCTCCTCGACGACCTCGGGCAGCGCGCCGCGCCGGTAGCCGACGACGGGAGAGCCGGCCATCTGGGCCTCCGCGGCCACGAGGCCGAATGGCTCTTCCCAGGCGATCGGGAGGAGGGTCACCGCGGCGCGGGCCATCAGCCGCCACAGCGCGTGCCGCGGAACCGTGGGCAGCAGCTCGACCTGGTCCAGCAACGGCCTGACCTCGGTCTCGAAATAGGTGCGGTCATACGCCTCGCCGACGACTCGCGGTCGGAGCCCGGCGCGGAGGGCAACGCGGATCCCTGCGGCGACCCCCTTTTCCGGCGAGATGCGCCCCGCGATGAGGGCCACGGGCTCCACCGTGGCGGGTTCGGGGGCCTGGTCCGGGATCCCGTTGCGCAGGACCAGCACATCAGCGATCCCGGCCGCTGCCCAGTCACGTCGTGCGGCCTCCGAGACAGTGGCCAAGACGCCATGGGTGCGCCGGGCGGCGGCCACGACCTCCGGGACGATTGGTGGAAGGTGGAGGGTATGGAGGACCGGACGACCGGTGGTGCACTCGATCGCCGCGGCATCGAAGGCGTGGCCGCTGATGGCGTCGGCGCCCTGCTGATCGATGGCGTCGAAGGCCCGGCGGAACGTGTCGCGCACCGCAGCAGCTGCTCGCGGGGCGGTCGGGCGCGGCCGGGCCAGGCTCGAGGACCGATCCGCCTGCCGCTCGGCCACCGGCCGCACCAGCGTCGTCGTGACCAGGGGGCTGACCGGAACCTCGACAAGCTGCAGGCCCGGGGCTGTCGAGCCGGCGGCACAATACACACGGACTTCGTGGCCTCGGCTCGCCAATGATCCCGCAAGGTCCAGGAGGAAGGCGTGCGGCCCGTACGGCATGGCCGGCCGCAGCGGCGCGAAGAGCGGCGCGACGACCGCGATCCGCAGCCTCATCCCCGGCGCCCGGGTGCGTTCGAGCTCGGCTGGAGGGCCGTGAGCATCGATCGGGCTACACGGCTCGCCGGCGCACTTCGACCTGCCCGTCGGTGACCCGCACGTCGTAGCGCGGCTGCGGGAAGGTGGCCGGGCCACGCAGGACCGACCCTTCGGCCGGCCGGAAGCGTGAGCCGTGCCAGGGGCACTCGACGTACCCCCCCGTCAGGGTCCCCTCGTGCAGCGGTCCTCCCGCGTGCGAGCAGACGTCCCCCAGCGCGCAGAGTCGGCCTTCGGTACTGACGATGAGGACCGCATCGCCACCGACGTGGACCAGGTTCAGCCCCTCGACGAGCCCCGACAGCGGACCGACCGCCGAGTACTCCTCGGGCCCTTCGCGAAACGCGTTGTGATCGACCATCGACCCGAAGGCGAAGGCCATCTCGCCTCCCAGGTAGCCGCCGGCGACGAGCGTGATCCAGCCGACCACCGCGACGAGTCGGGCGCCGGGGCTCTCGAGGGAGCCGGTCACCCGGAGGAGGCCGCTGACGAGGTAGAGCAGCGTCGCGACCAGCATGACCAACCCGTGCACGAACCCGACGCGCTGCTCGTAGCCGTACGTATCTTTCCAGTCGGTCGCGCCGCTGGCGATCGAACCGAAGGCGGCGACCACCCCGAGCCACAGCGCGATCGCGGCGGCCAAGCCGAGCCCGGCGCCGGGAACCGCGAGGGCGATGAGGTCCAGCACGAGCACGATCGTCCAGGCGCCGATGGGGACGTCTGTCAGCATCGGATGCAGCGGATGGCCCAGCCAGGTGCCGTTCAGGAGGCCCTGGACGGGACGTCCGAGCGGTCCAAGGGCGCGGTAGATCGCGGCGATCAACCCGGAGGTCCAGCCGATCGGCCGGTTCCACGCCCTCCGGTGTCCGAGCAGCCGGTCAACCAGTGGCGAGGTCACAAGACTCGGCCCTCCTGCACCAGGCTGGATCCGCCGCCCGAGGGACGGCCTCGCGATCCGGCTCGCTCTAACAATAGCATCTGCTAGTCAAAGAGCAGGATCGCGGAGGCTCGCCTAGAGCGTCGCCGGCGCGGGACGATAGCGCAGGAACAGGTGGTTGCCCGCACGTCGGGCCGAATGGAGCGTGGCCCACGGGGCGGCCGTCGCCGCGAAGGCGTGACCCTCGACGAGCGCCAGCCGCTCGACCGTCCCGCTCCGGCCGAGCAACTGCGGCGCCAGGGTCAGGAACAGCTCGTCGCCGAGGCCCGCCGCCAGCAGTCCGGCGAACAGATGCGGACCGCCTTCGCAGAGCACCAGCCGAGCGCCGAGGCGGACCAGCAGGTCGAGCAGTGGCCCTGCCGCCACATGCCCTGCCTCGCCGATGACCTCGACCCGCACTGCGGGGCGCAGCCCGGAGGCCGCCAGACGCGTGGCACCGGCCGGCGTCGTCGCGATCACGACCGGCACCGTGGTCGTACTCAAGCCGGGGTGGCGGGGGTCGAGGTTCCCGGCGGCGGTGACCACGACTGTCGTCGGCTGCGGCTCGAGGCCGAGCGTCCGTCGCCACGTGGCCGTTTCGGCCGCCGTGGCCGGATGGACGTGATCGGCACTCCAGCGGTGGTCGGGCGCGGCGCGCACGGTGCCGGCGCCGACGAGGACGACGTCGGCGAGCGTGCGCAGCAGGGCCATGACGAATCGGTCGGGCTCGAAGAAGCCGCTGATCTCGCCGCCGCCGGCGCCGGCCGAGCGGTCCAGGGCGACGACGCCGTCGAGGCTCTGCACGAAGTTCGCCACGATCGTCGGCCGATCGGGGTGGAGCGGGATCGTCAGCTCGCCGCCATAGCGGTCGCGAAGGTCGGCTGGCATCGGTCGGCCTCGGGCGCGGTCCGGGACGGTGACGTCCGGGCGCGCCTCCCAGAGAGCCTCGAGGGCCGCTGGCGGCTGGCGGTCGCTCACCAGCCCGCGTCACCGACCGGGTGACCCTGGGTCCTCATGCCGGGCGGCGCAGCCCGGCGACGTCGAAGAACTCGCTGCGCAGCGCCGCATGCTCGGTGTAGGTGCCCCGGAAGGCGGTCGTTCGAGTCTTCGGGTGAAGCTCGCGCACGCCGCGCATCTGGGTGCACAGGTGATGGCCTTCCACGTACACCGCCACGCCGTGGGGCTCCATCATCCGGGTGAGCTCGTCCGCGATCTGGTGGGTCATCTGTTCCTGGACGCCGAACCGTCGGGTCACGACCCGAACGAGGCGGGTGAGCTTGCTGATGCCGATGATGCCCTCGTGCGCCACGTAGCCGACCCAGGCCTCGCCGAAGAACGGCAGCGCATGGTGCTCGCACAGCGAGAAGTACGGAATCGGGCCTTCGACCACCTGCGCGAGCTCGCAGTTCGCCCCGCCGTGACAGACCGTCGGAAACGCGGTGAGCAGCTTCGGGTCGCCTTCGTAGCCGATCGTGGCCTCGTACAGCGCTCGGAGGTGACGACGCGGGGTGTCCGCGGTCGCCTGGCTGCTCAGGTCCAAGCCGAGCGCGGTGAAGATCTCGGCGAGGTAGCCCTCGAACCGGATCCGGTCCGCGTCGCTGATGGCTCGCGGATGGATCAGGTCGGCGATCGGCGCGTCCTCATCGCGGGCCGTGACAGGATGATGGGTCATCGCTCGCTCCTTACGGCCGAGGTCGTCAACTCGAACTCGACGAGGATACGTCCGTTGGTTGCGCACGCGAACGGCGCGTCCGGCGACGCGCGCCAGTCTGCAGCAGGTCAGACCTCAACGGCCTCCATTGGCCGCGGCCACGTATCCTTCGTTCACCTCGCCCTTGTGCGCCGAGAACGCAGCCAGGACCTCCTCTTTCTCCCGCTGAGGCACCTTGACGAAGTCGAGAGTGCGCCCAAGCTCAGCCGCGACTTCATCGAACTCCTCGGGAGAGATCCGGAGCTCTCGATGGGCTTCTTCCAGGCCAAGGAGAGTGCTCCCTGGTCTCGTGGCTGTAAATTGGAAGGGTCCACCCGCAACGCTGCAGACCCACAGCGTGCGCATGAACTTCAGGCCCGGCAGTCTGCCCAGATTGTTCGTATGCCATTCCCGGAGGGCCGGATTTTTCGATCCTTGACCAACGATCGGGTTCTCGACGACCGCATCGCTGAAGTGGTCAACGACTGCCGCGATGGCAAATGCGCCACCGAGCCTTTCGTACAAACTTGACTCAGACATTGTCAGCACCTCGTCTCATGGGTTTCCTGTGGGCGCGGCCCGCCGCGAACTCAATGGACCTCGCGACGAGCGGACGGCTCTCGGCATCCAGCCTGTCCGCGTCTATCGTTAGCAGTTGTTAGTTGTACATTGCTCAGCAACGCATGTCAACGCCTTGCGCAAGGACGTACTTGCTTTAGAATCGCAGCCATGCCAACCACTCGGGCCGACATCCAGGCAGTGGCGCTGCTCGATGAGCCGGTCCGCCGCGCGCTATACGAGTGCGTCGCCGACGCCAGCCGTGCGGTCAGCCGTGACGAGGCCGCGGCTGCGGTCGATGTCTCGCGCGCGCTCGCCGCATTCCACCTTGATCGGCTCGTCGGCGCGGGCCTGCTCGTTGCGGAATATCGCCGCCTGTCCGGCCGTACCGGCCCCGGCGCCGGACGGCCGGCCAAGCTCTATCGGACCGGACCTCGTGAAGTCGCTGTCTCGCTGCCCGAGCGCCACTACGAGATCGCCGCGCTGCTGTTCGCGAAGACGATCGAGCAACTGGCCGAGCAACTACCGCCCGACGCCCTGCGCTCGGCGGCTCGCGAAGTGGGCGAGTGGGTCGGCTCAGAGGCGCGTAAACGCGCGGGAAGGCGACCCAGCCAGAAACGACTGCGCGAGGCATTGATCGACTCGCTCGCTGAGCGCGGCTATCAACCAGGCGAGACGTCGGGCGAGATCCGTCTTGGCAACTGCCCGTTTCACGCGCTCGTTGACGACCATCGCCAGCTCGTCTGCGGCATGAATCTGGCGCTGGCTGCCGGGCTGATTGTCGGGCTTGGAGATCGCAACGGTGAGGCCCGCCTGGATCCCCAGCCCGGCCAGTGCTGTGTCGCCATCGGGCGAGCCGGGCGGGAGCGCTCGATCGTCTACACGACCTCACGCAGGCGGCCGGTCTCGACCTCGTAGACAAGGCCATGGATGGGAACGTCCTTGACCCACGGGTGGGCGCGGATCCGCTCGATCTGCGCGCGGAGGTTCGCCTCGAGATCAGAGAACGCGAGGAGGGGCAGCTCGACGTCCGTCCCGGTCCGGGCCGCGAGGTCTCGGCGCACGGTTTCGTCCTCGAACGTGAGCATGCCGCAGCCGGTGTGCTCGATGACGATGATCTCCTCGGTCCCCAGCAGGTGCTGGCTGATGACGAGCGATCGGATCGCGTCATCGGTCGCCAGGCCACCTGCATTGCGGATGATGTGGGCGTCGCCAGTCCGGAGTCCGAGGACGTCCTCGACGGTCAGGCGCGCATCCATGCAGGCAAGGACAGCAAGCTTCCGGCCGGGCGGCAGCGGTAACGCTGAACGGTCGAACTGGGCAGCGTGCCGCTCGTTCTCGTTGAGGGCACGGACATATTCAGGGGTGCGGACGACAGGAGCCATCGGGACGGAGCCTCCGGTACGCGCTGAGGGATGAGTCAACCGCGGAAGATGCGGGCTCAGACCAGCAAACGGCTCCAGTGCGATCGAGGTGCGCCGACCTTGAACGTCCGCGCGTGGAGCAGGTCCGAGACCCGCTCGATACACAGGCAGCGGACGAGAAGGCGGGGTCCGATCACGCCGGGTATCGTAGCCGAAGGCTCTCCTCACTGGAAGCCCTGTGCCTGGCCTCGTCGGGGTATCGTCGACCTCGAAGCGCTGAGCGGCCGAAGGCGACGCTGGGGGCACTCATCCCCATTCGGAACTCGCCGGCACAGTGGGATCTCGCGCAGGACGAACGTCGAACGATCTTCGAGGTCCGTTCGAGGCACCATTCGCACGGGACTCGACTACCTGCCTGCCATCGCTCGCCGGCTGCTCCATGGGCGGGACATCGGCGAGGCGTTCGACTTTCTGACCTGGTTCAGGTTGGACGTGACGGATCGCGACGCTACGAGAGGTGCCGGAGGCTCGGCCAGATCGCGACCCACGGCGCCCGCAGGCCGCTGCACACGGACACGTGCTGCCCCTGCTCCTGGTTCTGGATCCCGAGCCCATTGTCGATCCGGGCGACGGTTCGGCAGCCGACGAAGTCAGGACTCCAGTCGGCGCTCGTCCAGTCGCCCACGTGCACCACCACGGTGCGGTCGGCCGGCGGGGGTCCCCAGTCCCAGAACGCGTTGTGGCCCGAGTAGACCGGGGGCAGCCCCGTGCCCAGCAGCTCGAGCGCGCCCGCCTCGCCGTAGTTGTTGGTCAGGATCACTGCGTGGGCGCGCTCCGCCGCGGGCAGGGCGGCGACCACGCCCCCCACCGTCGCGACGAGCTGCGGCCAGCCGATCTGCTCGGCCGAGTCGGGGACCGTGGATGGGAGCGACGTGGTCGCGAACGTGGCGACTGGCAGGATCGGCAGGGTCAGGTACGCGATGAGCGCGACCGAGATCGCCGCAGCCGCGGTGAAGCCGGTGGCCCGCAGGCGCCGGTGGCCGCGCGCCAGCCAGCTGTCCGTGAGAATGGCGCCCGCCGCCATGAACGGGGGCAGGGCGCCGACGGCGTAGTAAGCCTTGCCGCCACTGACGACCACGAGGATGAGCGCGACCATGGCGGCCATCCCGATCGCCCGCCAGGGTGCGGCTGCCTTCGCCCGCAGCATCCAGGCCCAGCCGGCGACGGTCACCGGGAAGAGGAGCGGACCGGTGAACAGCCACAGCAGCGGCACGAGCTGGGACCGGTTCGACGCGGCGTCGCCTGCGATGTGGGAGGCCATCGTCAGCTGGGGGAAGCCGTGCGTCGCCTGCCAGGCGAGGTTGGGCGCCCAGAGCAGGAGCGCGATCCCGATCGCCGCCCACGCCCACGGCGAGCGCACGACGTCCCAGCGCCGGGCGAAGACGAGTCCCACTGCGAGCCCCGCGCCCAGGAGGAGGAGCGTGTCCTTGTTCTCGAGTCCGATCCCGGTCGCGACGCCCAGGGCCAGCCAGAGGCGCCGGTCGCCACCGGCGAGGAGCTTCACGAGCAGCCACAGGATGAACGCCCAGGCGAGCAGGTCGTATTCGGCGGTGTCGTCGAGATGGCCCGCGGCGAGATAGCCCGAGAGGGCGACCGTGATCGCCGCGAGGATCTGGGCCCGTCGTGAGCCGCCCAGGTCGCGCGCGATGAGCGCGGCCAGGACCGCGATGAGCGCCATCGCGAGGGCGGGCAGCACGCGCACAGCCGTCGGCGAGACCCCGAGCACCGCGGCCGAGGCGGCGCTGAGCAGCGGGGTCAGCGGCGGCTGGTCGACGTAGCCGAAGGCCGGGTGGCGACCCGCCACGATGAAGTACATCTCGTCACGATGGAAGCCGTAGGCGCCCGACACGGCGAGCAACCCGACGACCATGAGGCTGGCGACCAGGAGCACGGGCCAGGGAATGGCGCGCAAGGAGAGACGGTCGTGGGATGCGTTGGCGGTCGAGCTTGTCATTGTCGTGTCCCTGATGGAGCCGCGTGAAGGGGCTCACCACCGAAGGTAAGCATCCCAACTTCTGTGCTGACCTGCCGTGAATCGGGTGAGCCCCATCCGCCACGCTGTTGGTGTCAAAGCAAACCAGCAGGCGGAGGGGCTCACCATGGAGTGTACGGTTCCGGTCGAGGTCCACGTCACGACGGAGCATGGCGGCCATGTTGTCTGCCCCCCGATCCGCGATCGTGCGCGTGAGGCCGTGGCTCGCCCCATGGCGCGCGATGGCGGCGAGCTGGGTCTCGGCGACCCGCACCGCTCGCCAGGCGGCAGCGGCGGTCCGCTCGGCGGCGGCGGCGCGGGACCACGCGGCGCGAGCGTAGGTGGCGGCCCGGCTCGCATCGGCCGCTCGGGAGTGCTTCCAGCCGGCGCAGGCCTCGGGATCGCCCCAGCGGCAGGGTCCGGCAGCGAGGGCCGCGGCGGCCGCGGCATTGGCATCGGCGCTCCGGGCGGCGCTCATCGCGCTCGAGGCCGCGGCGGAGGCGGCGACGGCCACTGCCCGGAGGACATCGAGCCCGCGGGTCTTCGCGATCCCGGCACAGTCGTCGGTGCCCAGGCGGCAGGCGGCATGGCCGTCGGGATCGATCAGCGAGGCCGGGTTCGCCTCGGCGTAGAGGTAGCGGTTGAGGCTCAGCGGATCGGCCACCTGGCCGAGGCTCGTGTCGAGCGAGGTGAAGGCGGCGCTCGCGGGGTCGTACTGGCGGGCACCGAAGTCGTACTGCCCGGAGACGGGCTCGAGGAGCCGGCCGCCGAAGCGGTACGGGTTGACGCTCGTGCCGGCACGCTCTCGCTGAGCGGGGCATTCGTCGCGGAATAGGTGAACGTGCTGTTCGCGGTGACGCTCGCCGCGGAGGACGTCTCATTGCCGGCGGCGTCGTACACCGGGTGGGCGCTCGTTAGGCGAGACCGATCGGTACGCGAACAGCGGTCGGGTCAATCCGGCGATCACTGGCTGTTGCTCGCGCGTCGCGGCGCGTCTGATCAGGTCGAGGCGAGAGGAGTTGGAGCGCCACTTTACGAGCGAAGGTCTGGATCGTGGCACCGCCGACCCGAGTGGGCGTCGTCTGGTCCGCCTGACCCCTCGGGAGGCCGGCATCTTGCAAGGCCCTGGAAAGCGGCCCACGACGCGTCGCATCCGACGCGGTCTCCACGCGATGGCAACATCGTGTGAACCCGCGCGACGATCAGGCGGGCGAGAAGGCGCCGTTGGGGCGGCGCCCCGGCCGCACGCAAGAGGGTTTGCCGAACACGTGCGCCGTGTGGCTGAGGGTCAACGCTTCGTGAAGAACGCCCGCATCGGATCGAAGTAGTTGTCCCGCCACCCTTGCTCGTACCCGCTCTGGCCCTCCGGGATATTCGTTTGGTGGAGCGTGATCAGGGTGCCCGGACCGGCGGCAACGTGTTGCGTCCCGTCGAACGCCACGTCAATCCGGTCGAGGCTGTGGGAAGATCGCATCCAGCACGTGCTCGGCTTGGTCGGGTCGACGCCTGTGTCGCAACACCATCATTCCCGATCATTCCCGATCAGGCGGGCACTTGTTCCGCTGTCCCGGACCGTGATCAACTCAGCGATTTCCGGTCGCCAGCGCGTCCCACCGGCGACTGACCGTCGACACGGCCACGAGGATCCAACGATGAGCGGAGCGCAGCCGCGACCCGGGGCAAAGCCGTCAGGTGCCCCGCTCGACCGACCCCGAGATCGCGGCCGCTGTCCGGTTGTCGTTCCTCGGCCGCGTGCCGACGGCGTCACTGATGCGGCTCCTCGACGATGCTCTCGACTTCGTCGTCCCCGCCGGCGGCGTCATCCATCCGGAGGGCGGGCCTCCATTCGCCATGTTGGTGGTCAGCGGTCTCGTGAGGATCGTCGCGTCGTCACCAGACGGCCGACAAGCGACGATCCGTTATGGACGGAACGGGGCCCAGCTTGGGTTCGGGTCGCTATTCTCGGAGCTCCCGAACGTCGTCGCGGCGGTGGCGTTACGCAACACGCGAGTCGTCGCGCTTCGACCTGGCCGTGCGCGCGAGCTGGCGACGACGAATCCCGCGATCGCCGCCGCGCTGCTGGCCGAGCTCTCCGACCGCATCATCGCGTACCAGGGCGAGCTCATCGGGAGCACCTTCTCGGGACTCCGCCAGAAGGTCGCGCGACACCTGCTCGACATCGCTCAGCCCGCCCGAGGTTCGGGACCCCTCGTCGCGCACGTCTCGCAGGCGGCCCTCGCCGACGCCGTCGGGACGAGTCGGGAGGTCGTCGTCCGGGTGCTCCGCGACCTCCGGGCCGCCGGTCTGATCGAGACGGGACGCGACGGGGTCGTGCTGCTGGCGCCGGAACGGGTGCACGAGGAGTCGTGGCCGACGACGCCCTGAGGAGCAAAGGTTCCCCGCTGCCGGTGCCAAGGTCGCTGACGGGCACGGCCCTTGCGCCACAACCTCCGAGGTACGCGAACAGCGACCAGCCGCAGTGAAGGAGCGACACCGTGTCTGACCACGAAACGACCAGCCGGGACCTGCCCGAGGGTGCCCTGGCGGCCCTTGCGACCCAGGTCTCTGGGCGCCTCGTGCGCCCGAGCGACCCGGAGTATGGCGGCGCGCGACACGTCTGGAACGGGATGATCGACCGGTATCCGGCCGCGATCCTGCGATGCGCCTCGAACGCCGACGTCACGGCGGGCATCCGGTTCGCCCGCGAGGCCGGGCTCGAGATCTCCGTGCGCTCCGGCGGCCACAACGTCGCCGGGTTCGGGACATGCGACAACGGGCTCGTGCTCGACCTGTCACTGATGCGGTCCGTGGACCTCGACCCGGCCGCCGGTGTCGCGCGGATCGGCGGAGGCCACACGTGGGGCTCGTTCGACGCCGCGCTCGCCAACGCCGGGCTCCACACGACGGGCGGTCTCGTTTCCACGACCGGCGTCGCCGGCTTCACGCTCGGCGGCGGGATCGGGTGGCTCCAGCGCCGCCACGGACTCGCCTGCGACAACCTCGTCGGCGCAGATGTGGTGACTGCGGACGGCACCGTCGTCCGGGCGGATGCGGACGGGGACCCGGACCTCCTCTGGGGCCTTCGCGGCGGCGGCGGCAACTTCGGGGTCGTCACGTCGATGACGTTCCGCGTTCACCCGGTGACGTCGGTGACCGGCGGCATGGCGATGTTCCCCGCCGGGCGGGCGGCGGAGGTCCTCCAGGCGTTCGGAGAGCTCTCGGCCTCCGCGGACGACGACCTGACGCTGCTCGTAGCCATGATCACCGCTCCGCCCGCGCCGTTCGTGCCGGCCGACCTCCAGGGTCGCCCGGCGGTGGCGATCGCCGCCTGCCATGCCGGCGACGCGGGCGCCGGCGAGCGTGCGCTGCGGCCGGTCAAGGCACTCGGGCCCAGCGCCGACCTGCTCGGGCCGATGCCCTACAACGTGCTCCAGGCGATGCTCGACCCGACTGCGCCGGCCGGCCAGCGGCAGCACTGGAAGTCCGGATACCTCCGGTCCCTCGAGCCCGCGTTCCTCACGACCCTGCTGGAGTGGTCGGACCGCAAGCCTGTCCCGTTCGGGCAGGTACACCTCCATCAGATGGGAGGCGCGGTCGCCAGAGTCGCGCGGGAGGCGACGGCCTTCGCCCATCGAGACGCGGCGTTCACGCTCAACATCATCGGCACGTGGGACCGGGCGGACGAGGACGAGGCGGGGATCGCCTGGGCACGGGGTGCCTTCGGCGCCGTGGCTCCATGGACCGACGGTGTCTACGTAAACTTTCTCGGCTCGGAGGGCGAGGACCGGATCCGCGACGCTTATGGGTCCGCGACCTATGCGCGGCTGGCCCAACTCAAGCGCCGGCTCGACCCCGACAATACCTTCCACCTGAACCAGAACATCCGGCCGGCGGCGGCCGGCTGAGTTCGCTCCTCTCGCGCGACGGCGGCCCGGTCACGCGGAGGACCAGGCCGACCGTCCCATCCTTCGCGGCCGTGTCCTCGTTGACCTCCGTCGAGTCCAAGGAATTCGCAACCGCGGAGCGAGCTGTACGAGGCGGAGACGTTTCGGCTCGTGGGGTGGCCGCCACCGCCACTGGCTCCAAGGCACGATCCGCGCCACGGCCGCGTCGCTGGCTCCCCCGGGCTCCGGCATCGTCGCGTCCGTGACCCCGGGGCCCGTCCCCGTCTACGAGACGAAGATCCGCCCTGGTGCGAGGACCGGCTCGTCGCTTGGGGCAGCGAGGCCGTCCATGCGGTCATCGACGCGGTCGCGGTCGCGGAGCACCTTCCGAAGGTCACCCGGCCGAGGAGCCGTCGCCGCGAGCCGACCCGCCGCGCGTCCCCGTCATCGCCCCGCCGCCTCTGATGGACGATGCGCCAGAAGGGGACCCTCGTCCGGCCCCTGATCCGTGCGGCGGACGGTCCCCACCCGGGCTGGCCCTAAACCAGGTCTTTCGGGACGACCCCGTGGCGTGGCAAGCTAGCGATCAGCCGTGATCGGCGCCGGACGCCCGAACAGGTAACCCTGGGCGAACTCGACTCCGAGCCTTTCCAGCGCGGCCGCCTCGTCTTCGGTCTCCACGCCTTCGGCGACGAGATGGCAGCCGCTCCGCTGGGCGAAGTAGGCGAGGCCGGCCGCGAGCGCCTGGCGGAGCCCGTCTGCCTCGATTCCCCGGACGAGGCTGATGTCGAGCTTGGCGTACGTCGGCCGCAGCTCGAGGATGTGATGGAGGCTCGCGTAGCCGGCTCCGGCATCATCGACCGCGATCCCCACGTCACCGAGCCTCCCGATCGCCGCGCGGAGGGCCACGTAGTCGTCGATCGGAACATGTTCGGTCAGCTCGAGGACGAGTCGCCGGCTGGTCGACCGGATGAGCTCGTGGAGCCGGTCGGTGCGCTCGAGCACGAGGCCCGGCGACAGGTTGACGGAGAGGAACGCATGGCTGGGCAGGGACGACGCCTCCGCGAGCGCCGCCTCGATCACGGCGGACTCGTAGTCATGGCCGAGACCCACCGACGCCGCCTCGGCGAACCGCAGGTCCGGTCGAGTGCCGTCGTCGAACCGGGTGAGGGCCTCATAGCCGATGACAGCGCGCGATTCGAGCTCGAGGATCGGCTGAAAGACCGGATGGAACGCCCGGGCAGCGAGCACACCCTCGAGCCTGGCCCGCACCGCCGCTGTACCGGCACGCTCGGCGAGGCCCGGCCCGATGACGCCGCTGAGGATGCTCGCGTAGTCGATGGCGGCGGCGAGGAGCCGACCTTTCCGGGCCGGCGTCGACCGCTGCCCTGCGCGACTGACGCCGAGCGAGAGGATGCCGACGGGCGCATCGCCGGCATAGATCGACGCCCAGGCGCCGACGTCGAGGTCCGCTGCCGCGAACGCCGGCGTCGGCACGTCGTCCTTGAGCGGCACGATGTCCTCGACCCACGGGCCCTGACGGGCGCGGGCGACGAGGGCGCGCGAGAGGTTCGGCCCGAGGAGTGCCCCACCGCGCTGCACCCCGGCGATCCGGTTGTACGTCGCGAGCTCGTGCAGCCGATCGCCGTCGACAAGCTGCGAGACGGCGATGAAGTCGGACGCGGTCCGTCGCGCGAGTTCGGCCACCACCGCCTCGGCGGCCTCCTCGGGGACCACGGAGAGGGTGAGGTGTCCGAGGGCCTCGACGACCGTCGAACGACTACGCAGCTCCTCCTCGACGGCGCTCAACCAGGCCGCGCCACTCCGCAGGTGCGCCCGCACTCTGGCGACGAGCTCATCGAGCCGCACCGGCTTGGCGAGAAAGTCGTCGGCACCGGCGCCGAGACCGGCGACGAGGCTGTGCTCGTCGCCGGAGCCGGTCATGAGGATGACCGGCAAGGTCGCCGTCTGCGGTCGCTCCCGGAGTGCCCGGACGACGTCCGCGCCCGACATGCCCGGCAGTCCCATATCGAGGACGACGAGACCGATCAGTTCGCTCTCGACGACGCCGAGCGCGGCCTCGCCGCTCGCCGCCTCGAGGACCTCGAACCCGGCGCGTCGAAGGCCGAGTGCCACGAGGGCGCGGCCGCCGGCGTCGTCATCGACCACGAGGATCGGATTCGGCGAATCGGATGGGCGCGCCGTCACGGACATCGGAGGGTCACCCGTCGATCGTGGGCTTCAGCGGGTCGGCCTGCCGCCTCGCCCGGGCCTGCTGAACCGCGGCGATGAGTTGCGCCCGGGTCACGGGCTTCGATACGAACGCCGCGCCGCGGGCCGTGACCCGCTCGAGGTTGAGCGTCGCGGCGGTGTATCCCGAGAGGAGCACGATCCCCATGTCCGGATAGCGATCCATCGTCCATTCGGCGAGTTCGATGCCGGACATGTGCGGCATGACGACGTCGGTGACAAGGACGTCGATCGGCTCACCGCGTTCGGTCAGCCAGGTCATCGCCTCGGCGCCATCGGCGAGTGCGACCACCGCGTAGCCCGAGCGGGTGAGGAGCTGGGTCGTCATGTCGCGGATGGCCGGCTGATCCTCGACGACGAGGACCGTGCCGGCTCCGACCGCAGGAAGTGGCAGAGTAGGACCTTCCGCTTCGGGGGCCGCGTCGGCGCGCGGGAAGTAGAGCTTGAACGTCGATCCCCGCCCTGGCTCGGAATAGGGCGCGATGTGGCCGCCCGCCTGACGGACGATCCCGTAGGTCGTGGCGAGGCCGAGGCCGGTCCCCTTGCCGAGCTCCTTCGTCGTGAAGAACGGCTCGAAGATATGTTCGCGCGTCTCGCGGTCCATCCCGCTCCCGGTGTCACTGACCGCGAGCAGGACGTACGACCCTGGCCTCACGTCGAACAGGCCTATCTCGTACCGTTCGCCAAACGCCACGTGGGTGGTCTCGATCGTCACGGTTCCGCCGTCGGGCATCGCGTCGCGCGCGTTGACCACAAGATTGACGAGGATCTGGTCGAGCTGGCTCGGGTCGGCACGGATGTGACCGGCGTGGCTGTCGAGCTTGATGGCGAGCCGGACGTTGTCGCCGATGAGCTGACGCACCATCGGCTCGATGCCCTTGATGGCGGCGTTGAGGTCGAGCACCTTCGGGCTGATGACCTGCTGGCGGCTGAAGGCGAGGAGCTGCGCCGTGAGCGCGGCGGCGCGCTCGGCCGCCTGGCTGATCGCGTTGACGCTGAGCAGCGCGCCATCGTGATCGAAACGGACCCGATCCGGCGCGCTGAGATCCTCGGTGAGGAGCTCAGCGTAGCCGTGGATCGCGAAGAGCATGTTGTTGAAGTCGTGGGCGATGCCACCGGCCAGCCGCCCGATCGATTCGAGCTTCTGGGCCTGGAGCAGCTGGTTCTCCGCCGCCTTGCGCACGCTGATGTCGCGGATGGCGGCCGTCACCAGGATCCCCTCCGCGCTCTCGAGCGGACTGAGCATGATCTCGATCGGGAACTCGCTGCCGTCCTTGCGCAGCGCGACGAGCTCGATCCCCGTGCCGATCTGCTGTGCCAGCGCGTCGGCCGCGGATCGAAGGTCGTCCGCGACCAGCCGCTCGGCGAAGCCCTCCGGGATGATGTTCGTCACGCGCTGCCCGAGGAGCTCGTCGCGAGGATAGCCGAACTGCTTCTCGGCCTGCACGTTCAGCAGGACGATCTCCCCGCCCTGGTCCACCACGACCATCGCATCCGGCGCCGCCTCGAGCAACCCGCGGTAGCGGGCCTCCATCTGGGCCAGATGTCCTTCCGCCGCCTTGCGCACGCTGATGTCGCGGATCGCCGCCGTCACGAGGATCCCCTCGGCGCTCTCGAGCGGACTGAGCATGATCTCGATCGGGAACTCGCTGCCGTCCTTGCGCAGCGCGACGAGCTCGATCCCCGTGCCGATCTGCTGTGCCAGCGCGTCGGCCGCGGATCGAAGGTCGTCCGCGACCAGCCGCTCGGCGAAGCCCTCCGGGATGATGTTCGTCACGCGCTGCCCGAGGAGCTCGTCGCGAGGATAGCCGAACTGCTTCTCGGCCTGCACGTTCAGCAGGACGATCTCCCCGCCCTGGTCCACCACGACCATCGCATCCGGCGCCGCCTCGAGCAACCCGCGGTAGCGGGCCTCCGATTCCTCGCTCATCCGGCCGCCGCCGCGGACCCGCGGAGGCCCGGATGGAACCGCACGGCGCGTCCCTTGCCGGTTCGCTTCGCCTCGTACATCGCGGCATCCGCTTCGCCGAGCAGTTCAGCTACGCTCGCCCCGGCGGTGGAGCGGTGCGCCACGCCGATCGAAATCGAGATGCTGACGGGCTGGCCGGCGAGCTCGAGCGGAAGCGCAGCGGCGGCGATCGCCCGCCTGGCGACGGCGAGCGCCTCATCGCCGGAGGCCACCTCCTCGAGCAGGAGCGCGAACTCGTCACCGCCGAGGCGGGCGACCGTGTCCGTCGGCCGGACCACCGTCCGCAACCGCTCCCCCAGGAGGACCAGGAGCCGATCGCCCCGGGCGTGGCCGAGCGTGTCGTTCACAACCTTGAAGTCATCGAGGTCGATGAACAGGACCGCGATGGTCGATTCCTTATGACGCGCAAGCCGGGTGAGGGCATGCTCGACCCGGTCGTGGAAGAGGCTGCGGTTCGCGAGGCCGGTGAGCGGATCGTGGAGCGCCCGGTGGCGGAGCTCCTGGTAGAGCCGTCCGTTCTCGATCGCCATGGCCGCCTCGAATGCGAGCGTTCGGGCGAGCGCAAGCCGCCGTTCGTCGAGCGGTCGATGTCCGGTCGCGGTCAACTCGGCGACCCCGACCGGTCCCCCGTGGGCGACGAGCGGCAGGAGGAGCATGACGTCACGCCCGAGGGCGCGCAGCCGTTCCTGCTCGGTCGGATCGGCCTGCTCGTCCGCGGAATCGAGGACGATCCGCTCCCGGTCGTGGATGACCCGCCCGAGCATCGGCCGCTCCGCCAGCGACTCGGGGTCGGTCACCAGGGCGCGGCCAACGGGGTGCGAGCCGAATGGGGCGAGTCGGCCGGTTTCCGGCGCGAGGGCGTAGATGACGCAGTCATCGTATCCGGTGGCTTCGGCGAGATGGCGGGCGACGATCTCACCGAGCACGGCGGGCTCGGTCGTCTCGGCGAGGTCGGATGACAGCTGGAAGAGCCGGCGAAACTCGCGACTCGACGCCTTGAGTCGCTCGCTCGATCGGTAGAGGAGGAAGAGGACGACCCCGGACACCAACACGAGACCCCAGATCCGTGTGAGCGATGCGGCCAGGACCGGGACGGCCGGGTCGTCGGGGATGTATCCGGTGGCGAGCGTCGCGATCATCCCCGCCCAGGCGAGGAACATGAGCCGGCGGAGGATGCCGCCCTCGAGAATGGGTAGGGCAGCGGCGATCGGGATCAGCAACGCCACCGCTGCAACACCGGCGACGAACGGCTGGAGGAACGCGACGACGACCGGGAGCACGATGAGCGCGGCCGCCATGGGACCGACGACCGACGCCATCGGTCGGTGCACGAGTGCACGGCGCGAGAATGCCGCCAGCCAGATGGTGAGGGCCGCGAACAGCACGCCGACGATGACCGACCGCGGGCTCCCGAACGCAAGACCGGCGGCAACCTGCGTGACGCCAAAGGCGAAGAGGGCAACGATGAGCACATCGATCGTCCGCCCGACCTCCTCCCGCTGAGTGGCCTCATCCGGGTCGAGGGGCGTTCGCTCCAAGATCCGGACCTTCGGACGCGCTGATCGTGTGTGCGGCGTCATGCGATCCACTCGCGCGGGCAGCCCTGGTGCGCGAGTCGGGACACTGCCCTGATGTGACCGCAAGGTTCCGTGGTCCGTCCCTCCGGAGTCGCTCGGCCGAGTGTGCGCGCACCGTCGCGGAATGGGAAGCCCGACATTCGCGAGGACAAGCGTCCCAGCGTGAGTTCCGACGGCACACCTCGGAGCTGCGCGCCACGGAGCTTCCAGAAAGCCTCCTTTCGGAGCGGGTCAGCCAGAGACTCTCCGCCGCACGAATCGGAGGCCGTCGTGCTCGACGCCGGCCGCTCCGATCGTCATGAGGCTCGCCAGCGTCTGGCCACCCGGCCCGGCCCGATTGGTCGCCGCCCCGATCTCGCCGCGACAGCCCCTCGGCCGTCCTCGGGCATCCACGGCGGGCCAACCGTCGCGACGACGGCGGTGAGACGGGCGCGCCTACCGGGGTGGGGTGTAGCTCGGCCTGAACGGCTGGAGCGCGACGTTTGTCGTCGCCTCGTCTGACCTCGACCGCGACGCCACGTCGGCCCGCGCCGTGGTCTCCGGAGCGCCGAGGAAGACGAGAACCCGCCAGACGATCCAACCGCCGGTGATGGCGATCAGCGCCGTGGCGACCGGGTGTCGGTCGGTCATGCCGACGATAGCGGCGGATGCCGGCTCGGCGTCGCGACCGACCGGCATCGCGGCCAGCTCGAGCTCGGCCGGTGGCCGCAAGCTCATGACCTGGGACAGGCCGTCGTCCCCGACGGGGAGCGGCTGCTCGGGCGCGGGTCGCGTCTCTGCCATCGATGATCGGGGCGGGGAGGACTGCCGGGCGACCGACGTGGTCGTCGCGGCCGTGGCCAGCGCGACCATCGACCTCGGCGCGGCCACGGCCGGTTGGCGGCACCAGCGGCGGATCGACTCGCTGGCGGTGGCGGAGCCTGTTCGGGCCGCGCGATCGCGGCCTCCCGGCTCGGCGCGGCGAGGTCAGCCACGAGGTCGCGCCCGCTACGCCTACTACACCTGCACCACGCGCGCCAGGCGAGGGTCAGCCGCGTGCAACCAGCCGCGGCTGTCCAAGGCGGAGGTCGAGGCAGCCATCCTGGCCCAGATGACCGAGGCCTACGCGGACACGGGGTTGGTGGGTGCCGCGCTGGAGGACGCCGCGGCGGCCGGGCGAACGGCCCAGGCCGAGGCCGAGCAGGCCCGCGAGGGCCTCACGCGGGACGCGGCCGAGCTGCGCCGCAAGCTCGGGCGGTACTTCGCCGCGTTCGAGGCGGGCGAGCTCGATGCGCCGCTCGTGCAGTCGCGCCTGGCCGAGCTGCAGGCCCAGCTGGCGGCCATCGAGGCGCGCCTGGCCGAGACACCGCACCCGGAGGCAGGCTCTCCTGCCGGACCAGTCGAAGCGGCCATCGTGTCGTGGGCGCTCAGTCAGGCGCTCAGTCAGGCCCTCGGACAGGTCCTGCGGCAGGGACAGCGAGCCCGGACGAAGGCGCTCCTGCGCCTCCTCATCGGCGAGATCCGCGTCATCTCGCCAGCCGACATCCGGCCGACGTACCGGGTGCCGGCGGCGATTCGCATACCGGACGAGCTGGTAGGGGAGGGTGGACTCGAACCACCGACAGGCGGTGTATAAGGCCGCCCCATAGCGTCCGCGGGCGTCCGCAGACTGTTCGTTTACGCACGAACCGGCCATTTGTTCGGGTCCCGTGACCGGGGCCGTGCGCCCCCATTGCTACCGCGGTTGCTACCTCGATGGCCCCCGTCGACCCCCTGAATCCGCCGGGGCCTTGTGGTCGGGGCGGGAGGAGTAGGACCGACACTTTACGGGTGAAGGTTCGAACCGTCTCGCGGCGTGTCGGCTGGCGCCTGGCGACGGCAGGGTAAGGATCCTGCTCAGAGTGTCAGCGGAGGCACCTCGGGGAACGGCGGGAGCCGCACCGGCTCGCCGAGCAACGCGTAGAGAACGAGATGTGGCACCGCCTCCACGGCGAGGTCCATCGCCCGCTCTAGCTCGATAGCGGCATAGGAGCCCTGGCGGTCGAGCGCGGCCGCCCACTTGGCCGGGTGGTAGCGAGCAAGCATGGAAAGGCCGAAGAGCAGCGCCCACCACGTCATCAGCGGTGAAGGAGGCGGCTCCGTGCCGCTGAGCGCCGGCCGCAGCCACCGGCGACCGACCCAACGATACTGCGGCACGATCTCATCGAGCGCATCCACAGGCCGCCGCATCACGCTCCGATCGCGCAGCAACACGGTGAGCGATTCGCCTCCGGCCGTCGGCCGCCAGATGATGTTCTCGCCACCTCCAGAGATCGGCGGCAGCCTGAAGCCTGCATGTGCCGCCGCTGGGTACCCGAGCAGCAGGTCCTTATGCGTTCTGGGGTCGTAGCCTCGTCCCGATCGAGCGCGAGGCCGATCTGGAGCCACTGCGACCCGTCCATCGAGATCCTCTCCGGGTCAGGACCTGGCAGGGGCTCGACATACAGCGCCCGCCGCCACTCGCGGCCCCGCAGCATCGGCTTGCTCAGTTCGGGAAGCGACGCCATGAGCGCGCCGAGCGCCACAGGCTGAGGAAGTCCTGGCGACCCAGTGGCAGCTGCAGCTGCCACAGTCTGGAACCAACCCCCCTCCTTCGGTGAGACTAACCACTCGAACGGATCGTCAGAACCGACATCGATCGTCAGGCCGTGCTAGAACGCCTGCTCGCTGCCGCGGCTCGCAACGATCGCACGGCCAGCCTGGCTCAGGGCATAGAACAGGGGCAGCGGGCGGGCGGCGTAGCCCGTCGCCTCGGCGGCGTGCAACAGTTCCTCGAACTGCTGGAGAGCCGCCCGATAGGTGGCGGCGCGCTGCGCGTCGGCGGTCGCCGCGGCGGGTGGGGCAAAGAGCGACGCCCGCAGCCAGTACAGCACGTTGCTGGTCAAACCAGCCATGTTGCTCTTCCGCCTACCGATGTCGCCGGCGGCTCGCGGAGGGGAAGCGGCCGTGGCGGCTGCGAGCGCTTGTGATCTGCGGCCCGTCGCCCAGGCTGAATCGGGGTCTTCACTGCTGTTGGTACGCCCGGCAGAGGAGGTGGCCCCAGTACTGATCGCCCGTGTCCCACACTTCGAACGGCGTCGCGGCGTTCCCGAGCCGGCCTGTGCACACGATCGAGTCGTCGAGGGGCACGTCGGTAGCCAGTTCCCAGTTGCCACCGATAGCCAAGTGGTTGTTCTCGACCCAGTAGTCGGCGCAGATGGCCGAGGCGTCTTGGAGGACAAGGACGGCGTCGCCGTCCTTGAGGCGGACTCCGCACCACCCCGTAGCAATCGCGCCGGGTGTGCGCTGGGTCAACTGTTGCGTCGACACAGGCGATGCCCCGTTAGAGGGGGCCGGAGAGGGAGCGCTCGTTGGGATGGCGGTCGCCGCGGACGTCGCGGCCACCGATGCAGCGGCACTAGCGGGTGCCGGTGAGACCCTCGAAGCGGCGATCGATGGCGTCAGGCCCGGTGCGGGCGGGAATAACCCCGACGTCGAAGCGGACGGAGAGCCCGCACTGAGCCGCCAAGCGGTGCCAGTCCAGCGCCAGTACCACCAGCCGCCTGTAACGAAGAACGCCCCCCGCGCCTGATAGATCGGCACGCCGCCGCGCAGCAGGGTCTCCTCGATGGTGCCCCTGTCCCCGGTTACTTCTCCGCAGATACCTCCAGCGTTGCACCCTTGCCGAAGCCGTAGGCAACGTTCGCCTGCGGCGCGAAACAATCCGCGAGCGCGCAGTGGGCCTCGCCGCTGTCGACATACGTGTATGCCTGTGCGAAGTCCCCGGACAGCACAGCGCTATCGAACGCTCGCGCGGTGACTACCAGGGAGGCCTGCGGACTTGGCGGCGTCGCAGAAGCGGCAGAGCCGCACCCGGCGAGGGCCGCGAGCAGTAGGACCACGAGTGCTGTCCGGTAGCCCGCTGCAGGCATGCCCACGGCTCCATCGTGTGTCCGACGATAGCACGCGGGTACGTCCCGAAAGGGCTGTCTTGTCACACTTGTGCGGCGGTCTTGGCGGATCCGGGCCGGTCCATTCGGGATCGGGCCGTTCGTGCCGATGATGGTCAGCAGCCGTTCCGGCCTCGCCCAAACGGTGACCGAACGCATCCGGGGTGGACCAAAGTCCGAGGTGGGTAGGCAATGATGCCCATTGACACCGCAGAGACCGGGGGGGTATCGTCCGACACAAAGAGGCCGTAGCCCACTTGCCCCGGATCGCTGTTGCCATCGCAAGCTGAGGTAGGGGTGCTCGCCTGCCTTACAACCTCAGCGCCCCCGAACCGAGACGGTCGCGAGACAGCTCCGGGGTACGGTGGCGACGAGCGTGCGACGACCGAAGGGGGGTGAGCCAAGGACTTTCACCATCGGTCCCTGCTGGCGCCGGTTCAAGCCGGGGGACTTCCCTGTACAAGCCGGCAAAGGAGAAACGATGCCGATCTTGAAGTGGGCCCGCAGGTTGGTGATCTGTTTAGTGGCGGCGTCTATCGCGCTGCCAATCGTTGCCGCTCCGGCATTCGCCAAGACATCACCGACGCCGACGTCGGTCACGATCACGGTCGCGCTCGAGCTCGACTGCTCGTCTGTTCCGAACACGCCCGATGCGCGGAAGGCGTTGAAAGACAACGGGCTCTGCGGCTTCTCGAAGAAGGGCGGCGGGATCACGCCGTACACGACCGTCTCCGGCACCTGCGGGACTCTCAGCCTGCTCTTGTTCGACGCCGGCGGCGGCTGGATGCAATGGAAGGCCGAGATCACGTCGAGCCTTGGGCCATTCGTCTTTGCCAGCTACGGAGGCAGCTGGAACAACTGGTGGGGAGGGTTTGGTCCGGTCGGCCGCAGCTACGGCCCGGGCTTGACCTCGGATTGGCTCGACATCTTCGGGATCCTCACCGCGCCGGGCTATGTCACCGGGCAGATCAACTGGGCCCAGGACACCCTGTGGTGGGGAGGAACCTGCAGGAACGACGCCGTGGTGGGAGCTTCGACCAACGTGACCTAACTCACATACCACGGGCTTTCTGCCATCGGCTGGCACCCGTCTCTCTGGGAAGCCGGCCGAGGCTCAATATGGTGCATCCATGTGGCACTGGACGGAGGCATACAGCCAAGCCGCCGGGTTCGCGACCTGGGTCCTGAAACGAGATGGGCTCAGAGTCCCCCCGTTCGACGTGCACCCACCGGGCGACCGTGTCCTGCGGTCGCTTGGGCTTGACGAGGCCGCCTGGGGCGCGTGGATCGAGGCAATCGTGCGGGCCGAGGATCGATCCGCCGAGGCGATGTCAGCGATCGACCTCCGCCTGATCACGCCGCGTGAGCGGCGTGATCTCAAGGAGCTCTACGACCGGTGCAGTCCGGTCGCGTCCTGGGTCGGCGACGCGCACATCCTGAGCACGCTCGAGGGCCTTTGGGGAACATATCAGCCTATCGGCGAGGCTTGGGCGCGGACGATATCGTCCACCAGGCGGCACTCCCGCATCTCGGCTGGCCAGGAGCGGCGGCTGTGGCGCCAGTTGCAACCGTTTCACGACCGGCTGCCGACGCTGCACGTGTACCTCGTCGACTATGTGCAACTCGTCGCCTTGCCCATTCCGCCGATCTCCTGCGTGGTCGGCATCGGCGCGCCCGATCCTGAAGGCCGCGCCTACGTCGACCTTGTCACCGCGGCGGCCGGCGAACTCGCGACCATCCAACGAAGGGGCGCTTCGACCTCTTAGGGCTCCTGCGGCGCACCGGCTGCTCGTGTGCGCCGACGCCGGCGGGTCCAACCGGGTCCGAAAGCCCAAGCACCATGCGTGCACGGTGCCATCCGCCTCCGAAAAAGACCTCATTTCGGAGCGGTTCGAGCGGGTTTCCTCCGCCGCACGAATCAGGGGCCGGATCGGAGGTCCCTTTTTGGGACGGCCACTCCGGGGTCACCATCGTCGAGGACGCGGGAGACAAGGTGCAACGGTGAGCCCGCCAGATTCGGCCCCTGCCGCGCCGGACGATGGCGGGTGGACGTGTCGCGGTCCTGACGGCGCGGGGCGCCCGTCGGAGGCCGTGCTCACGCTCGACGCGGGGACGCGCGCGGCGGCGCCGGCCGGGTGAGCGGCGGGAGCCCCTCCGCGGCCTGCGCAGCCTGGAGGACCGCGTCCACCGCCGAGCTTCCCCAGGCGACCAGCCGATCAGGCCACCACCCATGGCCGGCGCGATCCTCGTACCACCGCCGGGTCTTCGTCTCGTAAACGGGGTCGGGCTTCGATAGGTTGGGTAGCCCGGTGCGCGCGGCGATGGCGCGGGCGAGGTCGCCGGGGATCCCGCGCTGGAACCGGGAGGTGCCCGTCTCCTCTTCGTACGGCTCGCTCCGCTGGGTCAGGCAACCCGCGGCCACGAGGGTGTCGAGGACGGACTCCTCGGGCCGCGTCGTGAGGCGCCGGTAGAGGGCCTGTCGCGCCTCGGCGGCCCTGCTCCGCTCGCCGGCCTGCCGCCGCTCGCCGGCCTCCTGCTGGGCTTGCGCCTGGCGAGCGCCCTGCCGCCGCGCCTCAACGGTCTCGGTGAGGGCGCGGAGTGGGCCGAGCACCGCGTTCTCGACCGGGGTGGCAAGCTCGGCGAGGGCCGGGCGATTGCGAGCCCCCACGACCTTCTTGCGCAGGGGCCGCGCCGCGCCGAACGCCCCTCCCTTCGTGTCGCGCTCGGCGGGCGTGAGATCCTTCCGAGGCGCCGTGTCCACGGCGTAGTCAATCCTGTCGAGGAGCACCTGGCGCGCCGCGGACAGCGCCACGGTCTCGTCGACATCAGCCCGCTCGATCACCGCCTGCTGTCCAGCCTGCACTGCCAGCCGGGAGCGAGCATCGGCCAGGACCCCGCTGGCGGCGGCCGCGGCAGGCCCGACCGTCCGCTCGAAGACGAGCGGCCAGTCGTCCACGACGAGTCCCGCCCGGGTAGCGGTGACGAGCAGATAGTCCGCCGCGGTCGCGACCACCGCGGCGACGAGGTCGGTGGGCAGCGTCGCCGAGCGACCGAGGACCAGCCGGCTCACCGCCTCCACGTCGATGAGCTGCCAGCCCCGCTCGGTCAGGCAGTTCTGCAGGAGGGTGCGGAGCCCGCGACGAGCGTCGGCGGCGAGATCGGCCGCGGGCGGGGTGAGGTCCGGGCCGACCACTGGCAGCACGACCCGGGCGAGCGCCGCGGCGACGAGGTCGAGATCCCGGACGACCGGAGCGAGCGGCGCCGTGTCGAGCACGACCGAACGACGCAGGTAGGCGTCGGGCAGGAGCCCGAGATCGCGCTCGGCATTGAGGGTGACGATCACCGTCGCCTGGATGTCGAGCTCGCCATCCTCGCTCTGGTACCGCGACACCCCCTCGAGATAGGCGAACACGGCCCCCCGCTGTTCGGGGCTCGCCTTGTCGAACTCGTCGAACATGACGAGCGGCAGGGAGAGCAGCGGGCTCGGCACGATCTCCCAGGACGCCGGGCCGGTCTGCACCCGCCGGCCGAGCAGGCTGCCCGGCTTCTCCCGCATGAGGAGGCGGCGGGTGGCGATGGGATCGAGCCCGAACCGCCGGGCGGCGAGCGTGCCGAGGAGCGTCTTGCCACTCTTCGTCGGACCGAGGAGGATGAAGGCCGGCCAGTTGCTCGGATAGACATCCCGCAGGGCGCGCCGGGCGACCACCGCGTCCTCGATCAGCCGGAGCATGGCCCGGTGCTCCGCCGGGAGGGTGTCGAGGCTGGCGATCGACGCCGTCGGTTCGGGGACCGTGGCGGCCAGAGCGGCCCGCTTGCCGGCCCCGGTGAGGGTCCAGCTGCCCCGCGTCCGCTGTTCGACGAGGCCCCGCTCGCGGAGGCGGCCGAGCCACAGCTGGACGGTCCGAACGGGAACCGCGAGGGCGGCCGCGAGTGCTTGGCTGTGGGCCGGACCCGCGAGGAGCAGGCGCAACAGCGGAGCGTCGCGGGTCGCTTCCACGGCCGGCTCAGCCATTGCGTGAGACCGGCCGGGCCGCTGCGCGAACCGGCATCGAGGCGGCGCGAACCGGTCCCGCTGTTGCGCGAGCACCGCCGGCCGCACGCTCCCGTGGGTTCCGCCCGTTGCGCGAAGCTGCCCCGGGGCCGACGAGGGAGGGGGAGGGGGTGCCAGCGACCCCTCCTCCGGCCGGCCCGCGGTCCGCGGCCACCAGCCGGGCCAGCGTGGTGGTCCCGACGCCGAGCCGACGCGTGGTCTGGCGGTGCGAGAGGCGCCCGGCGGCGAGCTCGGCACGGACGTGGGGCCAGCGGCGCTCGAACCCGGGACGTGTGGTCACCGTCGGGAGCCTCTGGGCGTCCGCGATCGCCTCGACGGTCAGCCCGCTTGCCGGCGCTGTGGAGACGGTCGGGCGGCGGGCATGGAAGCTGCCCTCCCTTGATGCGGCCGCCCCGGGCGTCTCGATCGCCGGGACGGCCGCGATAAAGTCCGCGATCGATCCGGCCGCGACCAATCGACGCCTCCCGATCTTGATCGAGCGCAACCGACCGGCACCGATCTCGTCATAGAGGCGCGAGCGGCCGATGCCGAGCGCGCTTGCGGCCTCGTCGATGCTCAGTAGCCGATCGGGCACGGTGCCGAACGGAGCGGACTCGGTGACGGCGGCCCGGATCGCGGCCACCAGCTCCTCGATGGCGGTCCGAATGGCAACCTCGTGGTCAGGGGTCATCGTTCGCGCTCGCCTGCATCGACGATGAACGCCGGACGCCCTCGGCCAGCCGCGCCGTGAGCCCGGCGCCAGGCCCTTTCGATAGCCTCGACGGGGAGGGCCGCGGCCTCGTGCCGCGGCGCACGGAAGTCTCGTCGAGCCAGCTCGCTGAGCTTCGCTCCGGCGTCGTTCGGGATCGCGATCGTCAATCTGCGCATGGTGAGAGCGAGCGTGGCAGACGACCTCGTCCCCCGGAAGGGGCGCAATCTGGGGCGGAAACCCCTCTCTTATTCCGGTAGCTCGCCGCGGTGGCGCCTGCGCACGAGGCGGCGCAAGTGGTCAGGATCGATCCCGACGGTCCCGTCGAACGCCCCGAAGTGATCGGCCACGTGAGGAATGGTCTTGGGCTCCTCCGCCAAGCGGTTGGCTGACTCCCAACGCTCGTCGAAGAGCCGCCGCGTCCACCCTGGCCGGCCGGGTTTTCGTGGCGCCAGTCCTGCGGCGGCCTGATCGGATAGACCCCGCGGAGCGTTAGCGTCGGCGCTCAAGCGCCGATCGACCAGCTCGTCGAGAACCTCTCGCTCGGTAACCGCGGCAAGGATCGCCCGGGGGTCCGTCCGTTGTTCCCAGGCCAGACCCGACCAGGCCTCGGCAATCCGACCCTGGCGGACGTCGTCAGCGAGGTCGGGCCGTTGACGCTGGGCCTCGAGCAACGCCCTGGCCATGGCAACGGCCTCCCCGCTCCGGAGCTCGCGCTGTCCTGGCGCCAGCGCCGCGACGAGCCGGCGCTCGAACGGGCTCGACTCGGGGACATTCCACCAGACGTCCATGTATGCGACGCCGAAGGCGCCGCTGCGCCACGCCACCGGTGGCACCTCCATCCCCTCGCGAGCCGCCTGCTCGAGCCACTCCGGCGGCCATTCGTCGGGCGACGGCCCACGGATCTCCTGCTCGCTCATGGCCGGATCTCCTGAGGGCGATCGACGGTCGTGAGCGCCCGGTCCATGGCCGCGGCAGCCTCGTGCCGGAGGGCAGGCACGACGGCTGCGTAGTGCGACGCGGTGATCGCGATGCCGGCATGGCCGAGCCATTCGCTGATGACGGCCAGCGGGACGCCTTCGGCGAGCATCATCGTCGCCGCGGAGTGCCGGAGATCCCTGAAGGGGACCCGCGGGATCCCGGCCGCGTCCCGGGCCTGTCCGAACGCCACAGACACGGAGTCCGGGCTGAGGTGCCTGCCGACGGCATCGGTGAACACCAATCCGTCCCGGTCCTGCCAGGCGGAGCCGGCGGCGACGCGGGCAGCATCCTGCCGGACCCGTTGACGGTCAAGGGCCTCCCGGGCGGTGGCCGGGAGCGGGATCGACCGGCGTGATCGTGCCGACTTCGGCTGCGCCAGCTCCCAGCCGCGACCGGCCGCCCGGGCGAGCGAGCGGCGGACCGTCAAGGTGCCATTCGCCACGTCCGGCCAGGTCAAGCCGAGCAGCTCGCCGAGGCGGAGCCCGGTCGTCGCCGCGAGCGCGTACAGCGGGCCATGAGCGGCGTCCGCGGTGGCGTCTAGCAGTCGCCGCACGTCCGGTGCTGCCAGGTAGGTGACGGGCCGATGCGCGACGTAGGGCGGCCGAGCGTCCGCCGCGGCGTTCCGGCCAACCAGGCCATCCCGGGCGGCATCGCCAAGGGCTCGACGAAGCGTCGCCCGGACGTGGCGAGCCGTGAGCGGTGAGACGGGCGCGTGCCGCTGGCCATGCTTGCGATCCTCGGCTATCGCGGGTCGCCCGTTCGCCATGAAGCCGCCGATGGCACGTTCCACGTCGGCCGCCGAGAGGCGGGCCAGGGCCAACCGCCCGAGTGCCGGGATGAGATAGCAGCGGACGTGCATCTCACGCTGGCGCCATGTCGACGGCCGAACGCGGCTGCGGTCCCGTTCGATCCACGCGGTGAGAAAGTCGACCACGGTGGAGGCTGGGCCGGCCGGGGCGAGCGTGCCAAGCCGCAGCTCGCGGCGGAGGACGTCGAGCTTGTCGCGGGCCTCGGCCGCGGTGGGGGCCGAGACGATCCGCCGGGAGCGGGTGCCGTCCGGTTCGGTCCAGGTGACAGCCCCGCGCCAGCGGGTGCCCTGACGGTAGACACTCCCCTCGCCGGCCGATCGTCGGCGGGTCCGTCGGGCGGTAGACTCGGTCATTGGTGGCGTCCTCCCTGTCAGGAGCGCGACCTTGACGGCCTCCGGTTAGCCCGGGGGGCCGTCGCGCTTGTCCGCCACTGTACGCCTGTTGCTACCGTGTTGCTACCGTGCATCGTCGCCGATGGCCGGCGGATCGGTTCATTCGTGCGTGAAATGCTGGTAGGGGAGGGTGGACTCGAACCACCGACAGGCGGTGTATAAGACCGCTGCTCTGACCACTGAGCTACTCCCCCGCCGTGGCCGATGCTAGCACCGGCGATCCGTCAGTCGCGGCCGCCGGCCAGGCGTTCGGCGATCGAGCGGAGGCGGAACACGCGTGGAAGAAGGCCGGATCCATGCGGCCCGGGTACCTGCGGGCCATGGCCCTGTCCGTCCGTGCCCTGGTACGGGCGCGGGGCGAGCGCCGCCGCCTGCTCGCGCTCGCCGTCGGTCATGGAGACCTCGAGCGGCAGGTCGTCCGGATCGTACGGATGGGCGCGGATCTCGACCGGGCGTGGCGGTCGAGCGTAGGCTGGCTCGCCGCGCAGCTGCGGCAGGGAGACGTGGTGCTCTTCCTGGGACACGGATGCCTCGCTGGCCGCTGATACCGACGCCGGAATCCCTGGCGCTCGGTGCCTGATGATATCGGGCGCAGGGTACCGTGGAATGGTACGGATGGGCTACGCATGAGCTGCCTCGCGTGCTTGCGGCGGTGCGGGCGCGCGCCACGGGCAGGGACCCGACGCACCACTCAGCCGAGAAGCGGACGGAGCACCTGGCTCTCGATGACGAGGACGAGATAGGCGATCGGTGCGGCGGCGAGGAACCCGAGAGCGGCGCTCCACGGCGTCCGGACGGCGCGCGCTCCGGCGCCCGTCGGGAGCGGCACGGCGGCATACGTGATGACGCTGCCGGCGGTCAGGACGACGACGACGAAGACGGTCACGGCGAGCGTCCGCAGATCGCCGCCTGGCAGGTGCGCCCCGCGCGACAGGGCGACGTCGTAGGCCAGGTAGCCGAGTCCGAGGACGATGGACACCCCGAGGCTCGCGGTCACCGCGCGCACGACGGGCCGCGGCGCGTTCCGGAACTGGCGCCAGCGAACCTGCAGCCACGAGCGACGAGGTTGCCCGCCGGACGGATCCCGATCGGCCGCCATCTCAGGCCTCGCCGAGCATGGTGAGTGTCGGCCGCGGCGGCAGGGACTCCGGCGTGTGCCGGCCGAGCAGCTCGACGACTTCGACGACCCGGTCGAGCTCCACCTCCGAGTTGTAGAAACCGACGCTGAATCGAAGCCACTCCGTGCCCGTGATCGTGCGGGCGATGGCGAACGAGCGCCGGCCGAGCTCATCGAGGGCGGCCGCACCCGGCCAGGCCGGCAGGCGGAACGTGACGAGGCTCGCCATCGCGTGGCGCGGCGTGAGGAGTTCGACACCGGGGATCGCGGCGACGGCGTCGGCGGTCCGGCGGGCGAGCCGGGCCGCTCGCTCGTGGGCCCAGCCGAGCCCGACGTACATCGCGAGCCAGCCGCAGCTCCGTCCGAACCCCACGACGGACGGCCGGTGCCAGGCGCCGGACTCGAGGCGTCGAGCGTCGTCGAAGCGCCGGTACGGCGGCATCCGGGTCGGCGTCTCGTAGCTGTAATAGCCCTCGAACGTTGGCCGGATCCGGTCGAGCGCGGACGGCGCGACCCACAGCGCCCCCATCCCCTCCGGCCCGAGCAGCCACTTCTGGGCCGGGACGGCGTAGGCGTCCGCACCGAGCTCATCGGCGACGACGGGGAGGACCCCCACGGCCTGGGCGCCGTCGACGAGGACGAGCGCGCCCCGCGCGCGGGCGATCTCCGCGATCGCCCGGATCGGCATGATCGCGCCGGTCGTCCACAGGACGTGGGACAGCGAGACGAGGCGGGTCCGCGGGCCGATCGCCCGCTCGAACGCCGCGACGATCGCGTCGGCGTCGCCGCCGTCACCCACATCGATGAGGTCGAGCTCCACGCCGAGCCGGTCGCGGAGCGCGACGAGCGGACCGAAGCCACCCCAGTGCTCGGCGTTCGTGGTGACGGCCCGGTCGCCCACCTGCCAGTCCAGGCCCCAGGCGGCGATGTTCATCGCGTCCGTCGTCGAATGGGTGAGGGCGACCGTCCCGACGTCGCTCGAGAGGATCGCGGCCACGGCCGCGCGCGCCTCAGCCATCCGTTCGGGGCCCTCCGTCATGTAGTCGGGTGCCGCGCGGCCCACGGTGAGCTCGTACTCGGCGAGCTCGGCCATCGCCTTCGCCGTCTCCCGCGGCATGGGCCCGAGCGAGCCGGCGTTGAGGTAGATCCCGGCGCCGGTCGCCGGCAGCGCCTCGCGGATCGCCGCGAGCTTCTCGGCGTCCGGCAGGAAGGGGAAGACCACGGCTCCGTATGATACCGACGATGAACGCATTCGCCCCATGAACGGCTTCGCCCGACCCGAGCTCCTCGCCTCCCCCGCGTGGGTCGCCGAGAACCTCCATCGTCCCGACGTCCGCCTCGTGGACGTCCGCTGGCGGCCGGACGGCACGGGCCGGGCAGCGTACCTCGCCGGTCATATCCCGGGAGCGGTCCACATCGACTGGGCGAACGAGCTCGTCGACACGGAACAGGCCGGCCTGTTCCTCCTCGCCGGGCCGGACCAGGTCGCGAGCGTGCTCGGCCGGCTCGGGATCGGCAATGGGACGACGATCGTCCTCTACGACGACACCGCCTCGCTGTTCGCGACCCGGACGTGGTGGAGCCTGCGGGTCTACGGCTTCGAGTCCGTTCGGATCCTCGACGGCGGTTACGGGGCGTGGAACGTCGACGGGCGACCGGTCTCGAATGCCGCCCCCGAGCCCGATGCGGCGGTCTTCACGCCACGTTCGGTGATGCGGCTGCGCCTGACGACCACGGACGTCCGCGGCCTGCTCGGTTCACCGGACGTCCATGTCCTCGACGCACGGGCTCCCGCCGAATACCGGGGGTTCGAGGGCAACGCGCGGCGGCTCGGTCACATCCCGGGGGCGGTCAACGTGCCGGTCGCCGGGATGACCGAGCCCGGGACGCAGCGCTTCCGCTCGGGCGACCAGCTGCGCGCGCAGCTCCTCCGGGCGAACGTCACCCGCGGTCGGCGGATGGTCTGCTACGACGGTTCCGGGATCGCGGCCACGAAGCTCGCCTTCGTCCTCTCCCTCCTCGGCCACGACGACATCGCGGTCTACGATGGCGGCTGGGCCGAATGGGGCGATCGACTCGATCTTCCGGTCGACCGCTGAGGCGTCCGCGGCCGGGACGCTGCGGTCAGTTCACGCGGGACGCGACGGTGAACCCGGACGGGCGGGACCCGGTCGCGGCACGGCGCCGGCCGAGCGGTCCAGGCCGGCCCACGGATCCACCTCGCGGTGCGGGGCGAGGATCTGCGCCCGAGAGTGGTT
This sequence comes from Chloroflexota bacterium, assembly GCA_015478725.1. NCBI lineage: Bacteria > Bacillati > Chloroflexota > Chloroflexota bacterium. Next base: position 67,704 of record JADMIG010000011.1, read on the forward strand.
GAAGGCCACCATGAGGGCCGATTGCTTCGCCTCGCCGACGGTGTCCGACCAGAACGAGGCCTCCGTCACCGGGACGAACCCACCGGTGAGCTCCTCGAGCGCGAGGCGGAGATCGCGCTCCGGCAGGAGATGGATCCGACCGACGATCTTGAAGGGCGGCACGGAGATGTAGGCCTGCTCGACCACCTTGACCGTCCGCAGCTCGGGTGTGGGCTCGACGGGCGTGTCGACGACCGCGAAGAGGACCGCGCCCAGGTTCACCTGGGCGAACGGCGCCGTCATCGGCGTCCCGCGGCTGCCCCACTCGTCCATCGAGACGTCGGACAGGACGATGAACTTCTCGTCGACGCGGTTGAGGATGTCGAGGAAGCGGCGGTGTCGGGTGCGGACGCTACCGCGGACGATGTGCGAATCGGTGTACAGGGTGACCGCGATCGGCTGATCGGGGACCTGGTCGAACATGGCCGGAAGGATACGCCGTCATCGCGGCGCAGGCGCAGGCCGGCCAGGCGGCAGGCGCAGGCCGGCCAGGCGGCAGGCGCAGGCCGGCCCGCTCGGCTCAGCGCCGCGCCGAAGCCGTCACGAGATGTTCCGGGCCCTGCTGGAGCCCCTCGAACAGCCGCTCCACCGTCGCCAGCGTGTCGACCTCATTCGCCGGCTTGTCCGTCCGGAGCCGGGCGATCCGCGGGAAGCGGAGCGCGAATCCCGACGCGTGGCGGGCCGACCGCATGATGACATCGAAGGCGACCTCCACCACCACGGTGGGCTCCACCTGGCGGTATCGCCCGAAGAGCGCGATCGTGTGGGCCTCGAACCACGCCGTCATCTCGGCGATTTCCGCGTCCGTGAGGCCGCTGTAGGCCTTGCCGATCGTCACGAGCCGATCGTGCGTCTCGTCGCGGACGGCGAACGTGTAGTCCGACAGGACGCCGTGACGCTTTCCGTGGCCGACCTCCACGCCGATGACGACACAGTCGATCGTGGCCAGCGCCTTCTTCATTTTCAGCCAGCCGAGCCCGCGACGGCCCGGTGTGTAGCGACTCGATGGATCCTTGACCATGAGGCCCTCGTTCCGGCGGGCGCGTGCGGCGGCGAATTCGGCCTCGAGACCGTCGACCGAATCGACCGTCATGAGATGGGAGAGGGCGAACGCCCCGCCGTCGGCAGCGAGCGGCATCTCGAGCGCCTCGAGCCGGCGTCGCCGTTCGGTGAGCGGCAGGTCGAGCAGGGACGCGAGCCCGCCGCCGCCGTCCCTGCCACCGTCGTCGAGGACGAGCGCGTCCCAGGCGACGAAGATGACCGGCACCTCGGCGAGGATCCGGGCGGTCGGCCGCTTCCGGCCGAGACGCGACTGGAGCGCGAGGAACGGGAGCACGATGCCGTCGCGCCAGGCGAGGAGCTCCCCGTCGAGGATGCCGCTCCACGGAAGGTCACGGGCGCTCGCGACGACCTCCGGGTATCCGTCGCTCACGTCGTTAAGGTCGCGGCTGTAGAGCCGGACTTCCGCGCCGGATCGATGGAGCTGCGCCCGGATCCCGTCGTACTTGTCCTCCACCCAGACCGTCGGTCCCAGGCGGCCGACGATCTCGGCGGCGTCCTCTGCCGGCGACGCGAGCATCGGCTTGATGGGATGGAACAGGCTGGGAGCGGCGTCGCCGAGGCGGTCGTCGTGGGCGAGGGACGCGGTCGCCCCGATGTCGCCGACGAGCTGGCTCGCTCGTTTCACGTCGGCGAGCGGCCGCTCGAAGGCCGCCGCGATCGCCGCCTCGAGCAACCCTTCCCGGAGGCCGATCCGCAGCTCGCCGGTCAGGACCTTGACGACGTAGGCCGCGGTGAGTGGATCGCAGCGGCGGAGGAGCGCCTCGAAGATCTCGGCCTTGGCGGCCGCGCCGGTCGCGGCCCCGATCGCATCGAACGCGGCGGCGACCTCCGTCAGGGCCGGCGAAGCCGACGGGGCCGCTGGTTCGGGCCGTTCGGCAAGGACGTCCGCGACCGCTCGTCCGAGGTCGGAGTGGCGGTCGTAGGCAGCGCGGAGCGCCTCGTCGGAGATGCCGGCGACGCGGGTCACGGCCGCGGCCAATGCGACCCAGCCCAGGCCGAGCGAGCGACCATCCGCCTCCGGGAACGGCCGCCCGGTCCAGAATCGGGCGGCCACCGGGAGCGCATCCGGGGCGAGCGTTCGCAGCTCGTCAGCGAGGAGTCGGACCTTCTCCGATGTTCGCGTCGTGGCGGCGACCCGCTCCGCGACCTCGCTCCAGCGGCGCATGGCGCGGATGGTATACCGTCGCTCCCGATGCCCCTCCAGTCGTGGTTCCCGGAAGCACTGACCGGACGGACGGTGGTCCTCCGCCGCCACACGCCCGCGAATCTCGCCGCCTTCCGGCGCTGGTACGGGGACCCGGACGTCGCCCGACTCACCCGCTACCAGGACGGGCCGATGCGCCCGGACGAGATCGACCGGTTCTTCGCGGCGCGGGTCGTCGGAGCGGACGCCCTCGCGCTCGCGGTCCACATCCGGGACTCGGGTCGACTCATCGGATCGTGCGCATTCAGCCAGCTCGACGGGGACAACGGCTCGGCGATGTACCACATCACGATCGGCGAGAAGGATTGCTGGGGTCGCGGGTACGGCACGGAGGCGACCCGGCTCATGCTCGCCCACGCGTTCGGGCATCTCGGGCTGCACCGCATCGCGCTCACCGTGTTCGCCTTCAACGAACGGGCGATCCGCTCCTACCGGAAGGTCGGCTTCGCCGTCGAGGGACGGGCGCGGGACGCCATCCTCCGCGACGGTCGCTATTGGGACGAGGTCTCGATGAGCATCCTCGAGCCCGAATGGCGCGCCGCGACGGCGGCCGGGCGGCTCACGGATGTCGGACGCGCCACGGGCACGGACGACCGATGACGGCGGGCGCGGTGATGCGGGGTGCCGCGGCCGTGGCGGTTCGGTGAGCAGTTCGGGGCCCCCAGCCGACGCCGCTCGGGCGGCCGTGCGGGCCACGCTCGAGGAGAAGGGCCACACGGTCGAGGTGACCCGGCGCGCCGTGACCCTGCTCGAGCAGGCGTTCGCCGCCGACGCGCTCGTTCGGACGCCGGTCCTCGACCGGATGCTCGCCGATCTCGCGGTCGCGCTCGAGCAGGACGACGGCCAGAAGCTCGGCGGCAAGAGCGCCGAGGCGGCACGATTCATCAGCCGGGCGATCGCCCGCGAACTCGACGACGCCTGACGACATGGAGGAACGCATGACGGATCTGAAGCTCGGCATCCTGCTCTGGAGCCAGGGGGCGACGTGGCGGGAGATGCTCGACGGCGCCCGCCGCGTCGACGCCCTCGGCTACGACCACCTCTGGACGTGGGACCACATCAACGCGATCTTCGGTGACTGGGACCAGCCGATCTTCGAGGGGTGGGCCGTCCTCGACGCATGGGCGATGGCGACGGAGCGCACGCGGCTCGGCCTCCTCGTCGGCGCGAACACCTTCCGGAACCCCGGGATCCAGGCGAAGAACGCGACGACGCTCGACCATATCAGCGGCGGCCGGGCGATCCTCGGCGTCGGCGGCGCCTGGTTCGAGACAGAGCACACGGCGCATGGCATCGAATTCGGCTCGGGCTTCGGCCAGCGGCTCGACTGGCTCGACGAATCGGTCGGCCTCATCCGCCGGCTCCTCGACGGCGAGGTCGTCACCTCGACTCCGGGTGGCCACTATGCGATGACCGGCGCCCACCAGCTGCCGCTCCCCGTCCAGCGGCGACTGCCGATCATGATCGGCGGCAGCGGCGAGAAGAAGACGCTCCGCACGGTCGCCAGGTACGCTGACATGTGGAACGCGATGGGCACGGTCGAGGAGATGGCGCACAAGGCGGACGTCCTGCGGCGCCATTGCGATGACGTGGGTCGCGACCCGGCCGAGATCGAGTTCACGCTCGGCGTCAAGCTCACGATCCGCGATTCGGTGGCGGAGGCGGAGCGCGTATGGAAGTCGGCCCTCGAGCACAACCGGACGCCGCTGGCCGAGGTCGCCGACGACGTGACGTTCTGGAACGGGACGCCCGAGCAGATCGCGGAGCGTCTGGCCCCCTATGCGGAGCTCGGCTTCCGGACCATCATCTCCGAACAGCTCGCGCCCTACGACACGGAGACGCTCGAACGATTCATCGGTCAGGTGAAGCCGCTCGTGGCTCGGGGCTGAGCGTCGGATCGCCGGTTCGACGCCCTCCCCATCCGACCTTCAGGAGCGCCGCCCCTCCACCGATGGACGTGACGAGGAGCACGGCGGCGTGGCTGAGGATCGCGAGCGCGACCGCCTTCTCCCGATCCAGCCCGAAGGTCGAGGCGATGGCCACCGCCGCCAGGTCGAACGTCCCGAGGTTGCCCGGCCCTGACGGGATCGCCGTCGCGAGCGCCACCCCGGACGCGAGCAGCGCGGCCTGCGCGGTCGTCAGCTGCACGCCGAGCGCCTGACCCGCGGCGGCGAACGCGATGACCGTCGCCGTCCAGGCGAAGGCGCTGAGCACGAGCGCCTCGACGAGTGTCCGCGGCCGGCTCGCGACGGCCAGTCCGTCGTGCAGCTTGCGCCCGAGGTCCGCGACCCGCGGCCAGCGGTCCACGAGCGCGACGACTCGTTCCACGCCCGGCAGGCGGTGGGCGACCACGAGGACGGCGAGTCCGACAACGAGGAGCGCCGTGACGGCGAGTCCGAGCAGGACGGCGTTCGCGACGAGCCCGCGGACCTGGAGGACGACGATGGCGAGCGCCGCGATCGAGACGACGACCGCGGTGTCGACGACGCGCTCGACCACGACCGTGCCGAGTGCCGTCGTCCGGCTCACGCCCTCCCGATCCCCGAGGTAGTGGCAGCGGACGAGCTCGCCGAGACGCGCCGGCAGGACGTTGTTCGCGAGGTAGCCGATGAGGAGGTACTCCACCATCCGGCGGTACGGGACATGACGGACCGGCTCGAGCAGCCGCCCCCAGCGCACGCCGCGCGTCACGAGATCGACGGCGATGCCCGCGACCATCACCGCGAGCCAGCCTGGCGTCGCCGAGCGGAGGATGTCCGCGACCTGCCCCAGGTCCACGCCGCGAAGGATGACGACGAGCGTGACGACGGAGATGAGGATCCCGACCAGGGCTCGGAGGACGCCGCCTCTCGTCAATCGGCACCGCGCTTCACGGCCGGCGGCTGGCTGACGCTAGCCTTCGGCGAGCTCACGGGTTCCGCTTCCGGGCGCTGAGCTTCGGAGATCGGCGGAGGCGCAGCCGATGGAGGAGATAGCGGGCGACGACGCGGAGCGTCGAGAGGCCGTACACGACGCTGCGGCTGAAGCCCACCGAGCTCGCCTCCTCGAAATACCGCGTCGGCACGCCGATCTCCCCGATCCGACCCCCGAGTCCCGCGGCGACCACCTGCGCGATGAGCTCCTGGTCGAAGACGAAGTCGTCGCTGTTGAGGTGGTAGGGGATCGTCTCCAGGACCCGCCGGCTGTACGCCCGAAGCCCCGTGTGATACTCGGAGAGCCGGAGCCCGAAGGCCGCGTTCTCCACGCCGGTGAGGAAGCGGTTGCTCAGGTACTTCCAGCGAGGCATCCCACCGGCGAGCGGATCGCCGAGGAAGCGGCTGCCGAGCATGAGGTCGCGCGACCCGTCGACGATCGGGGCGATGAGTGCCGGGATCCGTGTCGCGTCGTACTGGTAGTCCGGGTGGAGCATGACGACCACGTCGGCACCCGCCTCGAGAGCGGCGTCGTAGCACGTCTTCTGGTTGCCGCCGTACCCCCGGTTCTGCTGGTGGATGATGACGTCGAGGCCGAGCTGACGGGCGACCTCGACCGTCTCGTCCCCGGAGACGTCGTCCACGAGGATGATCCGGTCGACGAGCGGATGGGGGATGTCCGCGTATGTCCGCTCGAGCGTTCGGGCGGCGTTGTAGGCGGGCATGACGATGACGACGCGCACCGACGAAGGGTAGCGCGTCATGCGGGACGGCTTCTGTGGGACGATGGTCCCGCGCGGAGAGGGAGGACGAGATGTTCGAGCGACTGTTCGGCGGCCGGGAGCAGGACCCGGCCATGGCGGAACGGATCCCGCCCGGCCAGTACCGGACCACGAAGTTCCCGGTCCTCCACTACGGGTCAGTGCCGAAGACGGACCTCGCCCACTGGGATCTCAAGGTCTGGGGCGAGGTGGACTCGCCGTTCACCCTCACCTGGGAGCAGTTCAGGGCGCTCCCCCGGAAGACCGTCGGCACGGACATCCACTGCGTGACCCGCTGGTCGAAGCTGGACACGACCTGGGAGGGCGTCCCGATCCAGGAGATCCTCCGCCTCGCCGGTGTCCGGCCTGCGGCCACCCACGTCCTCGCCCATTCCGAGCAGGGCTACACCGCGAACCTCCCGATCGCGGTGCTCGACGATGACGATGTCCTCCTCGCCGACACCTTCGACGGTGCCGAGCTCGAGCTCGAGCACGGCTGGCCGCTCCGGTTGCTCGTCCCGAAGCGGTATTTCTGGAAGAGCGCGAAGTGGATCCGCGGCCTCGAGTTCCTCGACCACGACATCCTCGGCTTCTGGGAGCGGTACGGCTACAACAACGACGCCGACCCCTGGCAGGAGGAGCGCTACAGCGACGGCTGAGCGCGTCGCCGCGACCGGCCGCGAAGCGCTCAGCTCGCCTCGGCGAGCGCCTCCGCGAACTGGCTGTTGTACAGGTCGAAGTAGAAGCCGCGCCGGGCGAGCAGGCTCTCGTGGTCCCCCTGCTCGACGATGTGGCCGTGATCCATGACGAGGATCGTGTGGGCGTCGCGGATCGTCGAGAGGCGGTGGGCGATGACGAACGTCGTCCGGCCGCGCATGAGGCGCGCCATCGCCCGCTGGATGAGGACCTCCGTGCGGGTGTCGACGGAGCTCGTCGCCTCGTCGAGGATGAGGATCGGCGGATCGGCGAGGAACGCCCGGGCGATCGTGAGGAGCTGCTTCTCGCCGGCCGAGACGTTGGATGCATCGTCGTCGATGACGGTGTCGTACCCGTCCTGGAGCGTCCGCACGAAATGGTCGACGTGCGCCGCATCCGCCGCGGCGAGGATCTCCTCCTCGGTCGCGTCGAGCCGCCCATAGGCGATGTTCTCCCGGATCGTTCCGTGGAACAGCCAGGTGTCCTGGAGGACCATGCCGAACGACTCCCGGAGATCGTCGCGGGTGAGGTCGCGCGTATCGATCCCGTCGACCGCGATCCCTCCGCCGTCGAGCTCGTAGAACCGCATGAGGAGGTTGACGAGGGTCGTCTTCCCCGCGCCCGTCGGGCCGACGATCGCGACGGTTCGTCCCGCCTCCACCGTGAGAGCGAGATCGTCGATGAGCGGCTGCTCCGGTTCGTAGCGGAACGAGACGCCCTCGAACGCGACCGCCCCCTCCGCGCGGCCGAGGACGCGCGCATCCACCGGATCGGGGATCTCCTCCGCTTCATCGAGGAGCTCGAAGACCCGCTCGGCGGAGGCGACCGCGGACTGCAGGACGTTGACGATGCTCGCCGTCTGGATGATCGGGAAGGTGAACTGGCGGGAGTACTGGATGAACGCGACGACGTCGCCGAGCGACATCTGGCCGGACGCCACGCGAAGGCCGCCGATGACGGCGATCGCGACGTAGTTGAGGTTCGAGATGAGGCTCATCGCCGGCTGGATGATCCCGGAGATGAACTGCGCTCGATAGCTGGCCTGGTAGAGCCGCTCGTTCTCCTCGTCGAAGTGGTCGATCGCCTCCCGCTGGCGACCGAAGACCTTGACGATCGAATGCCCCGTGTGCATCTCCTCGACGTGGCCGTTGAGGGCGCCCGTGGAGGTCCACTGGGCGACGAACTGGCGCTGTGAACGGCCGACCACGAGGACCGTCACGCCGAGCGACAGCGGCACCGCGAGGAGCGACACGACCGCGAGGATCGGGCTGATCGTCAGCATCATGATGAGGACCCCGACGATCGTGAGGAGCGACGTGATGAGCTGGGTGAGGCTCTGCTGGACGGACTGCCCGATGTTGTCGATGTCGTTCGTGACCCGGCTGAGGAGGTCGCCCCGCGAGTGGCCATCGAAGTAGCGGAGCGGCAGCCGCCCGAGCTTGAGGTCCACGTCGCGGCGGAGTCGGTAGATGCTTCGCTGCGTGACGCCGGCCATGATGTACCCCTGCATCCAGCTGAAGATCGAGCTCACGACATAGATGCCGATGAGGAGCAGGAGGAGACTCCCGAGGGCGCCGAAATCGATGCCGACCCCAGGGGTCAGATGCATGCTCGCGAGCATGTCCGCCAGCTGACCCTGACCCTGGGCCCGGAAACCGGCGACCACCTGCGCCTGGCTCTCGCCGGCCGGGAGTCGCGAGCCGAGCGCACCCTCGAAGATCAGGTTCGTCGCCTGGCCGAGGATCCGCGGGCCGAAGATCGCGAACGTCACGCTGACGACCGCGAGGGCGATGACGAGGGCGATGAGCGGCGCTTCCGGTCGCAGGTGGCCCACGAGCCGCCGCAGCGAACCCCGGAAATCGCGCGACTTCGCCGGCGGCAGCCCCATCCCCATGCCCATCATCGGGCCGCGCGGACCGCCGCCCGGTCGACCGCCCATGCCGGGTCCACTCGCCGCTGGACCGCCGGCGCCCGGCCTGCCGCTCATGCGACCGCCTCCGCCTCGGACAGCTGCGAGAAGACGATCTCGCGGTATGTCTCGTTGTCCTCGAGGAGCTCGCGGTGCGTCCCGATCCCGACGATCCGGCCCGCGTCCATGACGACGATCCGGTCGGCGTTCATGATCGTCCCCACCCGCTGGGCCACGATGATGACCGTCGCCCAGCCGAGGTCGCGGGCGAGGGCGACCCGGAGTCGAGCGTCGGTGCTGAAATCGAGGGCCGAGAAACTGTCGTCGAAGACGAAGATGCCGGCCCGCTTCACGAGCGCCCGGGCGATCGAGAGGCGCTGTCGCTGGCCACCCGAGACGTTCGCGCCGCCCTGGGTGATCGGCGCTTCGAGCTGATCCTCCATCGCCTCGACGAAGTCGCGACCCTGCGCGATCTCGAGGGCGCGCCACAGCTCCTCGTCCGTGGCGGCCTCGTCGCCGAAGCGGAGGTTGCTCGCGACCGTCCCACTGAAGAGGAACGCTTTCTGGGGGATGACCCCGATCCTCGACCACAGGTCGTCGCGGGCCATCGCTCGCACCTCGATGCCATCGACGAGGACGGCTCCCGCCGTCGCGTCGTAGAAGCGCGGGATGAGGTTGACGAGGGTGGACTTGCCGCTGCCGGTGCTGCCGACGATCGCCGTGGTCTCGCCCGGGCGGGCGGTGAACGTGATCCCCCGCAGGACTGGCTGCTCGGCGCCCGGATAGCGGAATTCGACATCGCGGAACTCGACCATGCCCCGGCTGTCGGGCGGGCCGAGGGTGGCGGGAGACTCCGGATCCCGGATCGTCGGGACGGTGTCGAGGACCTCCACGATCCGGCCGGCCGACACCGCGCCCCGCGGGATGAGGATGAACATGAAGACCGCGGTCAGGACGGCGAAGAGGATCTGGGTGAGGTACTGGAGGAAGGCCGTGAGATTGCCGATCGGCATCGCGCCGTCACTGACCCGGAAGGCTCCGAACCACATGACCGCGACCGTCGAGAGGTTGAGGATCGCGGTCATCGTCGGGATCGTCACCGCGAACAGGCGGTTGACCCGGACGGTCGTGTCGAAGAGATCGCGGCTCGCGACGTCGAATCGGTGTTCTTCGTGGCCCGTGCGCACGAAGGCCCGGATGACCCGCACGCCCGAGAGCGTCTCGCGCATCACCTGGTTGATCCGGTCGATCTTCACCTGCATCGCCCGGAAGAGCGGGATCGCCCGGCTCATGACGAGCCCGATCACTGCCGCCATGAGCGGCAGCACCACGACGAGGAGCCCGGACAGCGGGACATCCGTCCGGAGCGCCATGAAGATGCCGCCGACGATGAGGATCGGGGCGGAGATCATCACCGTCAGGGCCATGAAGACGACGGTCTGGACCTGCAGGACGTCGTTCGTGTTGCGGGTGATGAGCGAGGCGGGCCCGAAGTGATTGACCTCCACCTGCGAGAAGGTCTGGACCTTCATGAAGATCGCGCTCCGGACGTCGCGGCCAAAGCCCATCGCCACGCGCGCACCCCAGTAGACCGCGAGGAGCGCGGCGGCGGCGAGGACGGCGGTGACGCCGAGCATGAGCGCGCCGACCCGCAGGATGTGCCCGTTGTCGCCCTTGGCGATGCCGTTGTTGATGATGTCGGCGTTGAGATCGGGAAGGTAGAGGTTGCCGAGCGCGCCGATGAGGAGCAGGCCCATGACGAGCGCGAGCGGCGCGATGTAAGGTCGGAGGTAGGTGCGAAGGAGCGCGATCACGGCCTGGCGGCCCCCGATGCAGGGGGGCCTGCAGGTACGTCCCCGTCCGAAGCCGCGGGATCGTCCGCAGCCGGAGCCGCGTGGCCGGCGGCGATGCGGGCTCGATGCATGGCCCGGATCCCGACGAGGAAGCCGCGCAGCTCCTCGTCGCTCAGATGCTCGAGGACGGCCGCCAGGCGGGCCCGTCGCTGCGCCGCGAGGTCGAGGAAGACCGCGGCCCCGGCATGCGTCGGGTGGACGACGACGATCCGGCGGTCGTCGTCTCCGTGCCGCCGCTCGACCAGGCCGCGCTGCTCCATCCGATCGACGATCCCGGTGGTGCTCGCGACCGAGACATCGAGGAAGACAGCGAGTCGGCTCATCGACAGAGGACCCTCCGCCTCGAGCACCGCGAGTGCATGGAGGTGGATGAGACTGAGCGAGCCGCGAAGCCAGCTCTTGAACGCCGTCATCTGCTCGCGCGGGTTCGACACGATCGTGAGCTCGGCCAGCAGCTCCTCGACGATCTGCTGACGATCGTCAGAGGCCGGGAGTTCGGTCTGTGTCGCGCTGACCTTCAATGGCACCTAGATAATCTATCTCAGACTGTCAATAGGGCATCGGCGCGGCCGCCCGGAACGTCGCGGGTTCGGCGGGTCGGCGCGGCCGCCCGGAACGTCCCTATTTCGGCCCCCCGGCGCGGCCGCCGACAAGGGAGAGCCGCCGGTCGGCGGAACCGGCGGCTCGGGATGTGCGATGGTCGGAGGCGCCTCACGGCGCCGCGGGGGGGGTCGGAGAGATCAGTGCGAGCAGGACCGCGCAGTGCCCGCGTCATCCGCGGTGCGGAAGCTCGATCCGCAGCCGCACGCGGCGACCGCATTCGGATTGTTCACCGTGAAGCCGGCGCCCATGAGCGTGTCGACATAGTCGATCTGCGCGCCCTTGAGAAGATCGATGCTCTTGCCGTCCACGTAGACCCTGACGCCGTTCGCCTCGAGGAGCTTGTCGTCCTCGGCGGGGCTGTCCTCGATCATCATCCCGTAGCGGAAGCCCGAGCATCCGCCGGAGTACACGTAGACGCGAAGCCCGACGTTCGGGTTCGCCTCCTCGGCCGTCAGTTCGCGGAGCTTCGTGGCCGCCGCGTCGGTGAGGCTGAGGGGGGTCGTCTGGGCTTCGAGCATCGTGGTGGGTCCTCCTTCGGAGGCGGGTCGCGCTGGGTACTGGGGCGCCGATGCGTCCGCGTTCCGCCCATCGTACGCACGTCAAGAAGTTTCGACAAGCACCGACGCTTGCGCCACCCGGGACGCAGCTCCCGACGGGCAGGTGCGTGGAGCGCCCGGAGCCACCAACGACCGCCGAGCCGCGGTGTCCGCGACCGTTCCGGCCGCCAGCGTCGTGGGAATCTCGTGCGCTCATCGGAGGAACGTTGGAGCGACTGGCGGCCCTCGTCACGTGTCGTGCGCTCATCCAGGGAACGCATGAGCGCGATCCGGCCCTCCAGGCACCGCCGCGCGACACGAACGTTCCGGGGATGAGCGGATGAGAGGCCCCGACGCGCGGCAGGGCCTCCGACGCGCGGCAGGGCCTCCGACGGACGGCAGGGCCTCCGACGGGCGGCAGGGCCGCTACTCGAGGCGTTCGACCACGGTCGCGATCCCCTGCCCCACGCCGATGCACATCGTCGCGAGACCATAGCGACCGCCCGTCCGGCGAAGCTCGTGGACGAGCATCGTGATGAGGCGCGCGCCGCTCATCCCGAGGGGGTGCCCGAGCGCGATCGCCCCGCCGTTGACGTTGACTTTCGCGGGGTCGAATCCGAGTTCATCCATGCACGCGACCGACTGGGACGCGAAGGCCTCGTTGATCTCGACGAGGTCCAGATCGCCGACCTCGAGCCCGGCGCGGGCGAGCGCCTTCCGGGTCGCCGGAACGGGACCGATCCCCATCACTGCCGGATCGACGCCGGCCACGGCCGTCGCGACGACTCGCGCCATCGGACGGAGGCCGAGCTCCCTCGCGGCGCCGGCCTCGGCGAGGAGCACGGCGGATGCCCCGTCGTTGATGCCGGAGCTGTTGCCGGCAGTGACCGACCCTCCGTCCCGAAACGCCGGCCGGAGCTTCGCCAGCGCCTCGGCGGACGTGTCCGTCCGCGGGTGCTCGTCGCGATCCACGACGATCGGCTCGCCGCGTCGTTGCGGCACCGTGATCGGCACGATCTGGCCGGCGAACCGGCCTGCCTCCATGGCCGCGACGGCGCGCCGATGGCTCTCGAGAGCGAACGCATCCTGACGCGCCCGATCGACGGTCCACCGCTCGGCGACGTTCTCGCCGGTCTCGCCCATCGAATACGGGTGGTGGAGGGCCGCGAGCGCGGGATTGACGAACCGCCAGCCGAGGGTCGTGTCCTGGAGCTCGCGCGGGCCTCGATCCCACGCCGCGTCCGCCTTGGCCATGACATACGGAGCCCTGGTCATCGATTCGACGCCGCCGCCGATGAAGACGTCGCCGTCGCCCACCGCGATCGCGTGGGCAGCCGAGTTGATCGCCTGGAGCCCGCTCCCGCAGAGCCGATTGACTGTCAGCCCAGCCACCTCGACGGGCAACCCGGCGAGGAGCGATGCCATCCGGGCGACGTCGCGGTTGTCCTCGCCTGCCTGGTTCGCGCAACCGAGGATGACGTCCTCGATGCGGCTCGGATCGATCCCCGAGCGGTCGACCACGGCACGGATGACGATCGCGGCGAGGTCATCCGGCCGGACGGCGGCGAGGGCGCCGCCGTAGCGGCCGATGGGACTCCGGACCGCCTCGATGATCCACGGATCCCGGAGCGCCCGGTGCCGATCGCGGATCATCGAGCGCGCTCCTCCTACGGCAGGGCGGAGATCGCCTGGCCGGCCTCGGCATCCGTCGCGCCGCTGACGCCGAACAGGATGTCGCCCTTGACGTAGAAGTACACCGCCCCGCTGCTCTCCGCGAGCTTGGTGACGGTCTTTCCGCCGAGCGAGACCTGCGAGCCGCCGGCCGCCATCGCCGCGAGGACCGTCGAGAACATCGTCGCGTTCACGCCCTGGACACGGTAGGCGAAGAACGACACCGAGCACGTGGAGGGCGTGGTCGACTCGGCGAGGGCGATCGATACCGCGCCGCCGCCGCCGGCGAGGGCGCCGAACGCCCCGATCATCGGGTTCGCGGACGCCGCGGCGCTCGTGTTCCCGGCGTAGCTCTGCTTCATGACCGGCGCCCCGCATGCCGAGGACGGCAGCATCGCCTCGAGGTCCGGGGCTTGATTGATGAGTCCGGACGGGATGGCCCCACCGCCGCCTGCCGCCTGTGACGGGGCCACCGACACGGGTGCCTGCGAGGCGGGGGCTGCCGCGGACGGCGCGACGGTTGGCCCGATGGAGGCCGTCGGCGCTGGAGTCGCAGAGCTCCCGCACGCGGCGAAGAGGAACGCCGCGGCGAGCGGCACGACCGCGACGCGGGCTCGACGGACTGGACTGATCATCGGATGCCTCCCTCAGACGAGGGTGCGGCGTCTGTCCTGGCGCGGACGCCGCCGGGCTCGTCGGCGACGGCCATCCTACTCCAGGCGTCGAGGCCGAGACCAGGCGTCGATGCTCACACAACGGACGATCGCAGGGCGGGCGATCAGAGCACCTTGACCTGCTCGAACGGCTGACGACACGCGGTGCAGTAGCGGATCTGGCGGCAGAGGGTCGGGCCGAACGCGTTCTCGAGGACCGTCCTCGAGGAGCCACAGTACGGGCACGGGGCCGGGACGTCGACCTCGATCGGGGTCGACGCCGGGAGGGGCGGTCCGATGCCGCTCCGGCGGAGCGCCGCGCGGCCCGTCGAGCTGATCCGATCGCTCGACCACGGTCCGGCGTGGCTCACGCGGACGTCGATCGTGCGGTCCGGGGCGAGCGTGGCGAGCCGATCGCGGACAGCGGCGCACATGAGTTCGAGGGCCGGACAGCCGAGGAAGGTCGGGATGAGCTCGACCACGATCCGATCCGGCGCGACCTCCACGGATCGGACGACCCCGAGGTCCACGAGTCCGATGGCCGGCAGCTCGGGATCGGGGATCGCCGCGAGCGCCGCGAGGACCTCGGACGTGGTGACCTCCGTCGGGGTCGAGACCACCTCGAACGCGGTCACCACGTCGCGGCCGGTCACCACGTCGCGGCCGGATCGATGCGGCGGACTGCGGTGAATTCGGCGTGAAGCCGGCGGAAGGCGTCGGAATGGTCGCTGCGGACCGGCTCGGCGGCCCGCGGCCGCGGCGGCACCGGGAGCCGGGCGCGAGCGAGCACCGGGGCGATCGCTTCGCGCCATCGCCGATCGAGCTCCGCCGACGGCAGCGGAAGGATGCCCGCCTCGACGAGCGACGCCTCACCGGGGAGCGGCGCGAGGACGGTGGCGGCGTCCGGCCCGAGATCCTCCCAGGCCGCGAGCAGCCGGGCGCGTGCCTCGCCGCCGGCCGCGGCGAGCCGCTCGAGCCACGTTCCGACATGAAGTCGGTGGTATCGCTCCTCGCGGGCGATGAGCGCGGCGAGCTCGGCGAGCGGCTGCCACGAAGATCCGGCGAGCGATCCGATCCGGATCCCGTCAGCCGTGTCGTACAGCCAGCGTCGAGCGATCGTCGCCGCCCAGTCGCCCCGCGGATGGTCGAGGAGCCGGGCGTGACGATACTCCGCCGGCGATCGATCGTAGGCGATCGCATCGGGGTCGCGATCGGTCAGCCGTCCGAGGAGCGCATAGAGCGCCGCGGCGTGGCCGAGCTCGTCCTGGGCGATCGAGCTGAGGGCGACGTCCTCCTCGAGGATCGGCGCGATGCCGGTCCACTCGGAGTCGGCGAACCCGAGGACGAATTCGTCGTCGGCCAGCGCGAGGAGCAGCCCGGCGAGGGCGTCACGGACCTCAGGCGCGAGATCGGCGCCGATGGAAGGCGCGAGCGGCGACGTCATGCCGATCGCCATCCGACGGCGGGACCGCGATCCGAGCGTTCCCGCGACCCGATCACCGGTCCCGTACCTTGGCCGCTCCCGGGCGCTCGGCCGCTCCCGGGCGCTCGGCCGCTCCCGGGCGCTCGGCCGCTCCCGGGCGCTCG